>NZ_DATIND010000059.1 GCF_035474595.1 Longimicrobium sp. | reverse complement strand
TCGGCGCGGCCGGGGGCGCGGCTCTACCGCACCGGCGACCGGGTGCGCTGGCTGGCTTCGGGCGAGCTGGAGTTCCTGGGGCGGACCGACTTCCAGGTGAAGATCCGCGGCTTCCGCATCGAGCCGGGCGAGATCGAGGCGCGGCTGGCGGAGCACCGGGGCGTGCGGGCTCCGGTCGTCGTGGCACGCGAGGACGCGCCGGGCGACCGGCGGCTGGTCGCGTACTACCTGGCCGGCGAGCCGGTCGCCGTGGACGCGCTGAGGTCGCATCTCGCGGAGCGGCTCCCGGAGTACATGGTGCCGGCGGCGTACGTGTGGATGGAGACGTATCCGCTCACGCCGAACGGGAAGCTGGACCGCAACGCGCTCCCTGCCCCCACGGGCGATGCGTATGCGGCCCGGGAGTACGAGGCTCCGGTGGGCGAGACGGAGCAGGCGCTGGCCGCGATCTGGGCCGAGGCGCTCGGCGCGGAGCGCGTGGGCCGGCGCGACCACTTCTTCGACCTGGGAGGGCACTCGCTGACGGGCACGCGGGTGATCTCGCGCATCCGTGAGGTCCTGGCTGTGGAGCTGCCGCTGAGGGCGCTCTTCGAGGGACCCACGGTGGCGGAGCTGGCCGGGCGCGTGGAGGAGGTGCGCCGGGCGGAGCTGCCGGTGGTGCCGCCGGTGGTGCCGGTGGAGCGCACGGGTGCTCTGCCGCTCTCCTTCGCGCAGGAGCGGCTCTGGTTCCTGCACCAGATGGAGCCGGAGGGCACCGGCTACAACGGGCCCTGGCCGAGCCGGCTGCGGGGGCGCCTCGACGCGTTGGCGCTGGAGCGGGCGCTGGGCGCGTTGACGGAGCGGCACGAGGCGCTGCGCACCACGTTCCGCCCGGTGGAGCGGGGCGCTGTGCAGGTCGTGCACCCGCCCGCGCCCGCGCGCCTGCCCGTGGTGGACCTCACCGGTCTCGCGCCGGAGGCGCGCGAGCAGGAGGCGCGCCGCCTGGCGCGGGAGGACGCGGAGCGCCCCTTCGACCTGGAACGCGGGCCGCTGCTCCGCGCGACGCTGCTGCGCCTCTCCGACGAGGAGCACGTGCTGTTGCTCACCATGCACCACATCGTCAGCGACGACTGGAGCATGGGCGTGCTCTTCCGCGAGCTGTTCACCCTCTACGAATGGTTCTCGCTGCCCTCCGGTGCTGCAAGGCCGGCATCGCCGCTGCCGCCGCTGTCGGTGCAGTACGCGGACTTCGCCGTGTGGCAGCGCGGCTGGCTTCAGGGCGAGGTGCTCCAGCGGCAGCTCGACTGGTGGCGGGAGCGGCTGGGCGGCGCGCCCCCCGCGCTGGAGCTCCCGACCGACCGCCCGCGGCCCGCGGTGGCGAGCTCGCGCGGCGCCGCACACGGGTTCCGCATCCCCGCGGAGATCACACGCGGGCTCCGCGCTCTCGCGCGGCGGGAAGGGGCGACGCTCTACATGGTGGCGCACGCCGCCTTCGACCTGCTGCTCTCGCGCTGGTCGGGACAGGAGGACCTGGTCGTCGGCTCGCCGATCGCCAATCGCACGCAGGTGGGGATGGAGGGGCTGATCGGCTTCTTCGTCAACACGCTGGCGCTGCGCGTCGATCTGTCCGGCGACCCGCCGTTCCAGGCGCTCGTGCGCCGCGTGCGGGAGACGGCGCTGGGGGCATACGCCCACCAGGAGCTCCCGTTCGAGCGCCTGGTGGAGGAGGTCGCCCCGGAGCGGGGCCTGTCGCACACGCCGCTCTTCCAGGTGATGTTCGCGCTCCAGAACGCGGACGCCGGCGAGGGGTCCGCCACCGCCGGGGTTCGGCGGGAGCCGTTCGGGGGCGAGGTGCGGGCGGTGCGCTTCGACCTGGAGTTGGACCTCCACGAGGTAGGCCAGGAGCTGGCCGGGAGCCTGCGCTTCCGGACCGACCTGTTCGACGCCGCCACCATGGAGCGCTTCGCGGCGCAGTACGGGGTCGTGCTCGCCGCGGCCGCCGCCTCGCCGGAGGAGCGCCTGTCGCGCCTGGCCCTCCTTTCGGACGAGGA
>NZ_DATIND010000058.1 GCF_035474595.1 Longimicrobium sp. | reverse complement strand
CCGGCGCATCCGCGATGCGCCGGCCCCCGCCGTTTCCCTGTCCCCCTGTCCCCTGTCCCCTACCTCCCCAGCATTCGCTCGCGGGCGGCGCGGAACTCGGTGCCGGGGTTCCACTGCGGCCACGCGGAGCCGTTCGCCACGTCCAGCCCCACGCGGAAGAGCAGGCGCGTGTCGTCCACCATCCCGGTGAGGTCCCAGTCCGGCTTCACCTCGTCGGTCGGCTTGTGGTAGTCGTTGGCGACGTAGTTCGCGCGGACGCGGGTGCCGTAGTCCGCCGGCTGGCCGATGTAGTCCGCGCCGGGGAATAGGAACGCCAGCGCGGGAACGCCCTGACGCGACAGCTCGAAGTGGTCCGAGCGGTAGAAGTAGCCCTTCTCCGGCTCCGGATCGGGCTTCACGACCCGTCCCACGCGCGCCGCCTGGCGGGCGAGGAGGTTCTCCAGCGTGCTCTGGCCGTGGCTCACGCTCACGATGGAGCGCGAGCGTCCCCACGGGTTGGGGATGTCCATGTTGATGTCCGCCAGCGTCCTGGCGAGCGGATACAGCGGGTGCGCGGCGTACCAGCGCGCGCCCAGCAGCCCCTGCTCCTCCGCCGTCACCGCCATGAAGACCACGGTCCGCCGCGGCGCGCGGGGCAGCGCCCGGTACGCGCGCGCCGTCTCCAGCAGCCACGCCACCCCCGCCGCGTTGTCCAGCGCGCCGTTGTAGATCGAGTCGCCGCCGATCGTCCGCCCGATCCCGAAGTGGTCCCAGTGCGCGGTGTACAGCAGGTACTCGCCGCGGCGCACGGGGTCGCTGCCGTCCAGCCGCGCGACCACGTTGCGCGAGCGGACCTCGCGCAGCGCGTTGCGCACGGTGAAGCTCGCCGTCGCGCCGAGCGGCACGGGGCGGAAGGCTCGCGTTCCCGCCGCGCGCTGCAGCGCGTCGAAGTCCTGCCCGGCGGCCGCGAACAGCCGCTTCGCCACGTCCAGCTGGATCCACCCCTCGATGGGGATGTGGCGCGCGCCGGCGCCCTGGATGTCGAAGCGCTCGCGGCCGGTGTTCGACGCCACCACGCCCCACGCGTACCCCGCCGGCCCGGTCTGGTGGACGATGATGCACGCCGCCGCGCCCCGCTCGGCCGCGATCTCGTACTTGTACGTCCAGCGCCCGTAGTACGTCATCGCCGGACCGCGGAAGGTGCGCGGATCGAGCCGTGACGGGTCGCGCGGATCGGGGACGGGCGGGTCGCCCACCAGCATCACCACCGTCTTCCCGCGCACGTCCACGCCCTTGAAGTCGTCCCACCCGAACTCCGGCGCCACGACTCCGTATCCCACGAACACGATGTCGGAATTGGAGACGCTGACGAGCGGATCGGGCCGCATCGACCAGGCGACGTAGTCGTCCGGCTGCCGGAGCGCCTGCGTCTGCCCGCCACGCGTGGTGACCGACGCCGTCACGGCTGACGTGCTGCCGACGAGCGGCACCATCTGCACGTAGCTGCCGTCGGGGTTGCCGGGCCGCAGCCCCATCCGCCGGAACTGGTCGCTCAGGTAGGCGATGGTGGAATCCTCGCCCCGCGTCCCCGGCCCCCGCCCCTCGAACCGGTCCGACGCCAGCACCCGGATGTGCGCCAGCAGCCCATCTCCCGTGATCCTCTGCTCCGCCCGCGCCACCCCGGGCTGCGTGGCCGCCGACGTCGCCCGCGCCTGAGACTGTGCAGAACTGGCCGATAGAGCCAGGGCGAAGATGATGAGCGGAATGGCGGACGTGCGTCGATTCACGTGATCCTCCGGCAGCGCGGCGGTGGGATGAGGAGTGGGCGTGAGCGGGGGATGCAAAAAACGGGAGCGCCGCGGAATCTCGATCCGCGGCGCTCGTGTTTCGATCTGGCTCTCGTCAACCCGCATGTTTCTGCCGCGCGCGGGCCTTGGCGATCCTCATCTGGTGCTCCATCTCCAGATAGCCATCGCGCTCAGCGGTTTCATCCCGAGTCAGCCCTACCGTCTTCTCGTGGTGCATCAGATCCCTGACGCGAAGCTGCGTCTCCTCGGACGGCCGTGCGAATACGAATTCCCTGCTCATGCCGACCCTCCACGGTTACGGTATCGAGAATCCTGATCCACAAACAAGTAACCAGAATTCCCCTCCGTACAGGTCCGCGATCGCCTACCCCCGCAGCACGGTGAAGTACAGCCCCAGCAGGATCAGCCCGAAGACGATGCGGTACCAGGCGAAGCCGCGGAAGCTGTTGTTCGCCACGAAGCGCAGCAGCCACCGGATCACCAGCAGCGCGGAGACGAACGACACCACGAAGCCGACGGCGAACACCGGCGCGTCCGCGGCCGAGAGCCCGTGGCGCGCCTTCCACAGCGAGTACAGCGTGGCCGCGAACATCACCGGGATGGCGAGGAAGAAGCTGAACTCGGTGGCCGCCACGCGGCTCAACCCCAGCCCGATGCCGCCCATGATGGTGGCGCCCGACCGCGACGTCCCCGGCACCAGCGCCAGCAGCTGCGCCAGCCCCACGCCCAGCGCCTCCTTCGGCGTCACGTCGTCCACGGTCTCGGTGCGCACGCGCCGGTGCCACCCCTCGATCAGCAGGATGACGATGCCGCCGGCCACCAGCGCGATGGCCACCGTGACGGGGTTGAACAGCTTCTCCTCGATGAAGTCGTTCGCCAGGAACCCCACGATCGCCGCGGGAAGGAAGGCGATGACCAGGTTCAGGATGAGCCGCCGCGACTTCCGGTCGCCGGGCGCGGTGCGCAGCACGTTCACGATCTTCGCGCGGTACAGCCAGACCACCGCCAGGATGGCGCCCAGCTGGATGAACACGTCGAAGGTCTTCGCGCCGTGCCATGCGTCGAAGCCCAGGAACCGGCCCGCGATGATCAGGTGCCCGGTCGACGAAACGGGGATGAACTCCGTCGCCCCCTCCACCAGCCCCATCACCGCCGCCTTGGCCAACAGGATCGGATCCACCGCGCCCGTCCGTTCTCTTCGTAAATCGTTTCAGATGAACCGCAGATGCTGGCTGCGGATGTGGGCGTGTCCCTGACCGTTGCGCGCGAGCCCTGCCCCCGCCGGCCCCCCTACTTCGTGGCGTTGCGACGAAGGCTGGCGTGGCGGGCAGGATGCCCATCGCACCGCCCCGATGACGCGGCCGCAGTCCCGCAGGGACTTTGTGCGGTTGTTGCCGCGAATTCATTCGCCCGCCCCACGCCGGAATCCATCTACCGCGCGGGCTCGTCACCAGGACCCGGCGCCGCTGCGCGCCCCCGCACCGCCGCCAGCGCGCACCCGATCCCCACCGTCACCGCCGAGCCCAGCAGCGCGAACCACAGGCTGTCGATCACCTTCGGGACCACGCCGTACTGTTGCGCCGCCCAGAGAGCCGCCATCAGCGCGATGGCAACCGCCATGCCCGCCACCGCGTCGGCAGCCGCGGCGCGCCTCGAAACCAGCCCCAGCAGGAAGCCGCCCAGCAGCCCGCCGTAGGTGAAGCTGGCGATCTGCAGCGCGATCACCACCACCGGCGTCCCCTGCTGCGCCAGCTGGAAGAGCATCGCCGCGCCGATGAGCACCACCGCCCACCCCAGCGTCAGCATCCGCCCCACGCGCATCAGGTGCGCCTCGCCGGTCCGCCCCGTCAGCGGCGCGTAAAGGTCGTGCGTGGCCGCGCTGGCCAGCGAGTTCAGCGAGCTGGAGATGGTGCTCATCGCCGCCGCCAGGATCGCGGCGATCACCAGGCCGGTCACCCCCGGCGGCAGCTGCTCCACGATGAAGGTGGGGAAGATCTCGTCCGGCGCAGCGAATCTCCGTCCGCGATAGAACACGAAGAGCCCCGTCCCCACGCTCAGGAACAGGGCGAACTGGAGGAAGACGACCACGCCGCTCGCCACCAGCGCCCTGCGCGCGTCCCGCAGCGAGCGCGACGCCAGCAGCCGCTGCACGATGATGTGGTCCACGCCGTGCGACGCCATCGACAGGAAGGTGCCGCCCACCACGCCCGTCAGTACCCACCCGGGGCTGCGGAATCCGCCCTCCAGGTGCACGATCCGCATCTTCCCCGGCGCGGCGTGCACGATCCCGCCCCATCCCCCCGGCACCAGCCGCGCCAGCACCCACAGCGCCGCCAGTCCCCCGAACAGGTAGACGAAGAGCTGCACCACGTCCACCCACACCACCGCGCGCAGCCCGCCGTACCAGGTGTACACGGCGGTGAAGACGCCCGTGAGCAGGATGGCCTCCCAGTACGGCAGCCCGGTGATCAGGCGGATGGGGATGGCGGTGGCGAACACGCGCACCCCGTCGGCCAGCACGCGCGTGACCAGGAAGACCACCGAGGCGAAGCGGCGCGTCCCCGGCCCGAAGCGGCGCTCCAGCAGCGCGTACGCGGTCAGCGTCTCGCCGCGGAAGTAGCCCGGCAGCAGCAGGACCGAGACGGCGACGCGGCCGATCACGTAGCCGGCCGCGAGCTGCAGCATCCAGAAGTCGCTCGCATACGCCGTCGCCGGCACGCTGATGAAGGTCAGCGCGCTCGTCTCCGTCGCGACGACCGAGAAGCAGATCGCCCACCACGGGATGGTGCGGTCGGCCAGGAAGTAGTCGCGCGCGTCCTTCTGCCGCCGCCCCAGCAGCGTTCCCATCGCGGTGACGCCGACCAGGTATGCGAGCAGGACGGCCCAGTCGAGCGCGGTGAAGGCGTGCATGCCGAAGCGGTGCGGGTGCGGAGATCAGGCGCGAGCGGGGGATGAAAGGCGGAATAGATCATACCGCACGCGCCGGTGCAACCAGCGGGGATTCGCCACCCGGCCCGCCGGGTTCGATAGAGGGATCCGATGAATAGCGCCGCCGCGGGGCTGGCGTTTCGACGCCGCTCGCCCGGAGCGGCGCGAGCGATGCGGGCCGGAGATACACTGACGTTTACCGCCATTTGCTCGTTGCGGCATTCGGGCGCGCACGGTTATCATTGCTGGCCCGGCGAAACCGGGGCGCGAATCTCCATCCCCACTCCGCGCCTTTTTCGTCATCAGCAGATCACATCGCGTGCAAGGAGCCCGATCCGGGACGGACTCCGTGCTCTTCACTCCCCCGGAACCCACATCCACACGGAGCACCTCATGGCCACGACCACCGAGCCGACCTATCCCATCACCAAGGAGCCGTATCCGCCGACGTACTGCCCGGCCTGCCTGTCCGGCACCGGCCCGACGGACCCGAACGATCCGATCCTGGAGATCACCGCGGTTCCCGCGGCCGAGGGCTGACCCGGCCGCCGCTTCCGGGCGGTTCGCCCGCCCGGAAGCGGTACTTCCCGCATCACCCGCGCAGTAGAGTGCGATGAGCGTTTCCGAACTCCATCTCCCGTCCGCCGCGCGCCTGGCCGGGCTTCCCCGGCTGGGCGTGGGCGTGCTGTACAACCCGTCGCTGCAGGCGTTCGTGCGGGAGCACGCGGCCGAGCTGGACTACCTGGCCATCATCCCCGACCGCGCATGGTCGGACGAAGGCGCGGCGGCACCGGCGCGGTTCGTGGAGAGCGAGGAGCAGGTGCGCATCCTCAACGGCGCGGCCGAACGGCTGACGATCGTCGGGCACAGCGTGGGGCTGTCCATCGGGAGCGCGGACCCGCTCGATACGGGCCACGTGGAGCAGGTCGCGCGGTGGCAGGAGCGCTACCGCATGCCGTGGCACAGCGACCATCTCTCCTTCATCCGCCTTCCCGGCGTGGACGCGCACACCGAACTGTCGGCCAGCATGGCGCTGGCGGTGCCGTACGACCGCGAGGTGCTGGAGATGATGGTGGAGCGGGTGGAGCAGGTGCAGGCGCGCATCCCCGTGCCCTTCCTGCTGGAGAACAACGTGTACTACGTCGATCTCCCCGAGCAGGAGATGACGGAGCCCGAGTTCCTGAACGCGCTGGCCGCGCGCACCGGGTGCGGGCTTCTGCTGGACGTGCACAACGTGGTGGTGAACGCCACCAACCACGGCTTCGACCCGCGCGCCTTCATCTTCGCGCTGGACCTGGAGCCGGTGGTGGAGTTGCACATCGCGGGCGGGAGCGAGATGGAGGGGCTGTACACCGACTCGCACGCGGGGCCGGTGGCGCGGGCCGTGTGGGAGCTGCTGCCGGAAGTGGTCGCGGCCTGTCCCAACCTGTGCGCCATCACCTTCGAGTTCCACGAGGGATGGTTCCCGATGATGGGCGCCGAGGGAGTGCTGCGCGAGCTGCGCACCGCCCGCGAGGTCTGGAACCAGCACCGCGCAAGCTGATGTCGCTCCTCGCGTTCCAGCTGGCCTTGGCCGACATGACGGCGTCGCACGCCTTCTGCGCGCGCGTGGCGGCGGACCCCGACGCGGCGCTGGCCGGTTACGAGCTGACGCCGCTCGAGCGGCGGCGCCTGGCCGCGGCCGCGGGGCAGCGCGGGATGCGAGTGAACTGCTCGCTCTACCGCTACAACCGCATCACCACGCTGGTGGCCATCCTCCCCGGCACCGTGCACCTGCTGGGCGGCGAGGCGCGCGCCGTGGCCGACGAGTTCTGGGCGGCGCATCCCCCCGACCGCAACATGCGCCGCGAGGCCGAGCGCTTCGCCGGCTTCATCCGCGCCGCTGTCGCCAGCGGCCGCCTCGCGTCGCCGTACCTGCGCGAGGTGGTGGATTTCGAGATGATGCGCTACGAACTGGCCGCCGCGCCGCAGCCGGGCCTCCTCGAACAGCAGGTGGAGACGGGCGATGCGGAAACTCCGTTCGCGCCGCATCCGCTCGTCCGCGTCGCCGCGTTCGCGCACGATCCTGCGGTGCTGCTCCCGCATCTCGCCGCGAAGCGCAAACCTCCGTTCGACGACGTCCCCGAGGGCGAGTACCATCTCCTCCTCGACCGCCGCGACGGCGCGTACCACGAGCGCCCGCTGGACGCCCGCCTCGCCCGCGCGATGATCGCGGCTGCCGCGGGGGAAGATCCAGTCGCGCACGAGCGGGAGGAGTTGGCCGCGGCGGGGCTGCTGGTGCGCGTCGGTCCAGACGCCGAGACGGACGCGAACGGGCGCGCGGCCGGAGAACTCCTCGCCGCGCGCTGAATGGGAGAGACTGGAAGATGGTGGATTCAAGGCGACAGGCGCCGGCGGCTGATGATCAGCCGCCGGCGCTCAGTTTTTCAGCCGATTTGAACGAAGTTGGATGATCGGGCGGCGAGCACATCGACGATTGCTTCTCGCAAGGCGCCTGCATCGCCCGCGGGGACGAGCGTGAGGCCGTCTTCCGCTCCCAGGCCGCACGCGGGCGTGGCGATCACGGGGACGCCGCTCGCGAGCGCCTGCAGCAGCCTGCGCGGCCGGTTCTCCACGAACGCGGGGAGGACGACGAGGTCCGCGCCGTCGAGCCACTGCGCCTCCGCCGGCGCGAGGCGAATCCCGTCCCAGAAGCCGGCGCCTTCCAGCATCGATCCCATCGCCACCAGTTCCACGTCCATGCCCGCCAGCGCCTCGCGCAGCTCGTATGCGCCCTTTCGCCCCGCGGTGGGGCCGGGGAAGACGATTCGCGGGCGCGTCCCTGCGTTCTGTCGCACGCGCTTTGGTGCCGGGCGAGCCCAGTCCAGCACCTCGGCCCGTCCGGGGAAGAGCGCGGCGACATCCCGGTGCGGCGTCACGATCCGCCGCGCGTGGACGAGCGCCTCGGCCTCGTCGTGCAGCAGCGCCTCGTCGGCGCGGAAGTCGGCCAGCGTGGGGCTCGCGGGGTGCAGGCGGGCGGCGACGTCCAGCCGGGCGTGCAGCTCGGCCATCGGCGGCGCGGTCATCAGCACGTCGAAGGTGCGGCCGCCCAGGTGCCCGCTTCGCCAGAGGAACGGCAGCAGGTTCTGCGCGACCACCACGTGCGTCACGTCCCAGCCGAGGAGCGGCGCGTAGCTCTCCGCGAGCGCCGCCGCGGAGTCGAGGAGCGCCCGCTGCCGCGCGGCGCCCTGCGCCGCCAGCCGCCGCGAGCGCCACGACCGCGCCAGCACCACGCGCCAGCTCTGCCGCACGCGCGCTGCGCCGCCGGTCGTCCACGCGTACGCCGGCTTGCGGAACCGCCGGCCGTCCAGCGGAATCCCCATCACATCGCCGTCGCGGCGGATGCCCGCCAGGTAGCCGTCGATCTCCGGCGACCATTCGTCCAGCAGGTGCGCCGTGCGCCCGGCGAACTCCAGCGGCACGGGGCGATGGCGGAAGCACGCGGCCTCGCCGCAGCTCGGACAGCTCCGCGGCGGAGCGCCCAGCACCCGCAGCACGCGCAAGGGCGCGTCCGGCGAGCGCACGGGTTCGGCCGCGCGCGGGCCGCGCAGGCGCACCGTGAGCGTGCGGTCGTCCATCCGCGCCTCGATGCGCAGCGGCCGCGGCGCGCGGAAGCGCAGGTCCACGTAGTTCCAGAAGACGGTGGCGTCGCGCCCCAGCTCCGCCGCCGAGCCGGGGACCACGCGGGTGTGCGCGTGCCGCTCCACGATCTCGCAGCCGGCCCGCAGCGCGGCGTCGTACAGCGCGCTCGAAAGCTGGCAGAGCCCGCCGCCCACCGAGGGAATCAGGCACCCCTCGCGCAGCTCGCGCCCCGCCACGAACCCGCGCAGCCGCGACGCCCGGCCGACCTGCGCCCAGAAGCCGAACACCGCGCCCGCGGGGAGCTCCACCCCGTCGATGCGGCGCGCCGCCAGCCGGAGGTTGTGCACCTTCCCCGCGACCAGCGCGAGCTCGCCCGGCCCGGCATTTGTCCACAGCGGCGTCGCGGACTCGGCCAGCACCGGCGCGTCGCACGGCGCGGCGGCGCGCGGATGCCGCCGCGGGCCGCGCAGCAGGTCGCCCGCCGTGCGCCGGAGGCGGAGCCCCGCCGCCTTCGCGCGGAACACGAGCGCCCCGGTGCGCGAGTGCGGAACGCCGTGATGAGGCTGGGAGATGTCGGGAGAAGGCAAGAGAATCGGCGTATTCACAAGATCCGGCGCGGCATCGATACGGTCACACATCCACAACCGTAATTACGATCCCGCGCCGGGAGAAGATTCGGCGTGCAGGGGAGATGGCGAGCGCGCGATCGCGGCGGCGGCGTTCCCCATCTCCATGCCGAATGATTGAGGGATATCCCGCTGATTACCAGCTAATCGCCCGCGAAGGCGCTGGCGACGAACGGCGTCTCGGTGAGCACCGCGGGGCGGCGGCGGGAGAGGATCAGCACCCACTGCGCGATCGAGGCGACGAGAACCATCACCACCACCGCCATGAAGGCGAGGGTCACTACGGCGTCCAGCCGGTCGTTGAAGAGCATCCGGTGCGCGTCGCCGACCGTCTTCGCACCCGCGGGAAGGGCGCCGCTCGCGAGCTTGGCCTGGATCATCCCCGCGTGCGCGAAGAAGCCGAGCTTGGGATCGGCCGAGAACACCTTCTCCCATCCCGCGGTGAAGTTCACCGCGCTGAGCCAGGCCAGCGGCCCCAGGGTGACCCAGCTGAAGCGCGCCTTCCCCATCTTGATCAGCACCGTGGTCCCCACGCACAGCGCGATGGCCGCCAGCAGCTGGTTGGAGATGCCGAAGAGCGGCCAGAGCGAGTTGATCCCGCCCAGCGGATCGACCACGCCCTGGTAGAGGAAGTATCCCCAGAACGCCACCATCAGCCCGCTGCTGAGCACCACCGACGGGTACCACGAGGTGCGCCCCAGCGGCTTCCACGCGTGCCCCAGCAGCTCCTGCAGCATGAAGCGCCCGACGCGCGTCCCCGTGTCGATGGTGGTGAGGATGAACAGCGCCTCGAACATGATGGCGAAGTGGTACCACACGGCCACCAGCGTCCCGCCGCCGAACACCCCCGAGAAGATCTGCGCCATCCCCACCGCGAGCGATGGCGCGCCGCCGGTGCGCGCCAGCAGCGTCTGCTCGCCCACCTGCCGCGCCAGTGCCTGCATGTCGCCGGGCGAGACCACGAATCCCCACGCGGCGATGGTGCGCGTCGCCTCGGCCAGCGTGCCGCCCACCACGCCCGCGGGCGAGTTGATGGCGAAGTACACGCCCGGCTGCAGGATCCCCGCGGCCACCATCGCCATCACCCCCACGAAGCTCTCCATCAGCATCGCGCCGTACCCCACCACGCGCGCGTCGCCCTCGCGCACCAGCATCTTCGGCGTGGTCCCCGAGGCCACCAGCGCGTGGAAGCCGCTGATCGCCCCGCACGCCACGGTGATGAAGGCGAAGGGGAAGAGCTTCCCGGCGAACACCGGCCCGGTGCCGTCGATGAACTGCGTCAGCGCGGGCATGTGCATGGTCGGCAACGTGATGAGGATGCCGGCCGCGAGCGCCAGGATGGTCCCGATCTTCAGGAAGGTGGAGAGGTAGTCGCGCGGGCAGAGGAGCACCCAGACGGGAAGGACGGAGGCGATGAAGCCGTAGCCCATCAGCAGCCAGACCAGCGTCTTCCCCTCCACCGTGAACATCGCAGCGAGGGCGGGGTTCTCCGCCACCCACTTCCCCCCGACCGTGGCCGCCAGGACGAGCACCACGCCGATGGCCGACGCCTCGCCCACGCGCCCCGGGCGGAACGAGTGCATCCACCACCCCATCAGCAGCGCGATGGGTACCGTGCAGGCGATGGTGAACATCCCCCAGGGGCTGTGCTTCAGCGCGTTCACCACGATCAGCGCCAGCACGGCCAGGAGGATGCCCATGATGGCCAGCACCGCCACCATCGCCGTGAAACCGGCCACGGTGTTGATCTCCTCGCGCGCCATCTGCCCCAGCGACTTGCCGTCGCGGCGCATGGAGGAGAAGAGGATGACGAAGTCCTGCACCGCCCCCGCCAGCACCACGCCGATGATCAGCCAGAGCGTTCCCGGCAGATAGCCGAACTGCGCCGCGAGCACCGGCCCCACCAGCGGCCCCGCGCCGGCGATGGCCGCGAAGTGGTGCCCGAACAGCACGAAGCGGTTGGTGGGGACGAAGTCGACGCCGTTGTTCAGCCGCTCGGCGGGCGTGGCACGGCGGTCGTCCAGCCCGAACACGCGCCGCGCCAGGAAGCGCGAGTAGAAGCGGTACGCCACCGCGTAGGTGCACACGGCTGCGGTCACCAGCCACGCGGCGTTGATCGTCTCGCCGCGGTGCAGGGCGATGAGCCCGAGCGAGAACGCGCCGAGCACGGCGACCACGGCCCACGCGGCCAGGGAAAGGGGCTTGCGCATCGTGGAGATTTTCAGCGGGGGAGTGAGCCGCGCTCAACTCGCGGCGGCCATGATGTTACAACGATCTGCGCAGATGGGGAACTGCCGCCGCGCCGCGGCGCATCCGGAGTCACCCCCGCGGCACGCGCAGCCGGCGGAACTCGGCCTCCGGCAGCGCCTTGATTCGGTTGCGGATGAGCGCGCGGCTCCGTTTGACGTAATCGCGAACGGTGGTCCACTGCAGCGGATCAGTATCCAGCACATAATCAGCCCCCTCGCGTGCCCGGCGCAGCCTGCCGAGTTCGCGGCTGATTTCCTCGAACTGGTAGCCGCCGACCCTCACGGCTTGCGTGAGAGCCTCGTGGGTCCCCGCGCGCGGAACTGCGCCGGGCCCCTGTACCGCTTCGATCCTCTGCTTCAGCGCGAGCAGCGCCGCATAATACGCGCGGTTCACTGCCGTTCTCAGCATCGCCTCCCGATCGGTCCCGGGAACGGTGATGCAGCAAACCTCAGCCACCCCGAGCCAATTCTCCGGATCAAAGCTCATGGTTCCCAGTCTTCCTGCTCCAGTCCCGATGGATCACCACCAGCAGGCGCGCAAAGCGTTTGCTGCCGAGCCGCGCGATCAGCTCACGGCCCAATGCATTCTCCAGATCGAGATGTTCGTCTCCCGCCCCAGGCGCCACATAGTAGTCGACAGCCACGTACGGGTAGCCGAACTCGTCCTCCGCCGTCACTTCGACCCGTGCAGGGCCAAGCTCGCGGCTGATACGCTCGTGCACGTACTCGATCTCGGGCCAGAGGCGGTAGCGCTCGATCAGCGCGCGGGCGGAGCGGTCGCGCGCGAAGAGGCGGCGCAGCCACCCGCGCGGCGGCGGAATGCGGCTCGGGGCGGTATCGACCGCGCGCTCCAGCGCCTCGCGGGCCATGGCGGTCGGGGTGCGCGGCCGTCCGAACTCTCCCGATGTGGGGTGCGCGAGCGTGGCCATCGTTATTTCCTTGCCTCAGCGGGTTGGATCACGATCAAGTGAGCGCCCGGGACTCACTCACCCACGCGGAACGCGCAGCCGGCGGAACTCGGCCTCCGGCAGCGCCTTGATGCGGTTGCGGATCAGACGCCGGCTGCGCGTCACGGACAGATGCACCGAGTCCCGCTGCAAGTCTTCGGTCGAGAGAACGTAATCCGCCTGCTCCCGTGCCTTCCGCAGGGTTTCGAGATCTTTGCGGATCTCTTCGAACGAATCTCCGCCCATACGGATGGCCTGCTTGATCGCGTCGTGCGTTCTCCACGCCGGAACGGCGCCAACCCCCTGGACAGCTTCGATGCGCTGCTTGAGGGCGAGAAGTGCCGCGTAGTAGGCACGGTTCAGCGCCGTCCTCAGCAGCGCCTCGCGGCTCACGCCCGGGATCGTGCTGCAGCAGATCTCGGCGACGTCGAGCCACCGCTCCGGATCAAACGCCATCGAAGGATGTCCTCACATGCTGGGGTCTGGATGAACGAGCACGCTCAGCCGGCGGAGCGACTTCCCCCGCCTGCGTGCCCGGAGTTCGCCACGGACCAGATCCTCCACATCGAGCAACTCGTCGACGTCCCGCAAGGCAGTGTGGAAGTTCAGCGCCAGGTACGGTTCGCCGTCATCGTCCTGCGCCAACATCTCCACGCGAACCTCACCGAGTTCCTGGGCCATGCGCTCGTACGCGTACTCGATCTCGGGCCAGAGGCGGTAGCGCTCGATCAGCGCGCGGGCGGAGCGGTCGCGCGCGAAGAGGCGGCGCAGCCACCCGCGCGGCGGCGGAATGCGGCTCGGGGCGGCATCGACCGCGCGCTCCAGCGCGGCGCGGGCGCCGGCCGTCGCGGTGCGCGGCCGTCCGAACTCTCCCGAGGTGGAGTGCGCGAGCGTCACCATCGTCTTTCCCGTGTGGAGTGGAACGTTGGGTCGCCAACAGTGCTGCGGGCGGGGCGATCTGTCAAGCACGCAGCATTCTTCCAACCTGCTGCCAGAGCGCTACTTACGCGCCAGCGCAGGGACACCGCTGGACAAATTTACGCCACCCGGCGGGGGCGGCGGACGACGATGGGCGAGCCGTCCGCGACGAAGGCGGAGGACGGGGGCTGAGACAGTGCCTGAGAAAACTCGACGCCGTAGAGCGCGGCGACGTCCGCGTCGAGGGCGGCCTCGGAGGCGGTCCATACGCGCCACGAGGGGTGCTCCACGCGATATTCCACCGTCCCGCCGTCGCGCTGCGCGGTGTAGCCCCAGTAGTGCTCGGTGATGAACTCCTCCTCCGATCCCGGCACCAGCGGCGCGGGCGAGCCGGCGAAACGCGCCCGCAGCGTGTTCCATCGCCCGCCGAGCGCCCACGCGTACTCCGCCTCACCCGCATCCGCCGAGATCTCCACGCGGTGGCGCATGGGAAGGGCCACGTAGCGCTCGTTGTAGACGGCGCGCGCGAGCGTCGCGATCGCCCAACGAGGCACGATCTCGCGGACAAAGCAGACACCGCGGCGCCACCCCTCCGGCCCCTGCCGGCCCACGTAGAAGCGCAGGTTCACCTCCTCGAAGTCGCGGTGGAAGGGCACCGGAATCCCCAGCACGCGCGTCCCGAGGAAGAGGAAACCCACCGCGCTCACGAACGTCTTCCCCTGCCACGCGTCCAGCTCCGTCCCACGCGGCACGAACGGGCGCAGGATGCCGGGATCGACCTCCCAGTTCAGCATCACCAGCGTGCGCCACGCGGCGGTCAGGAAGCGGCCGCCGGTCGCCGGGGCGGGTTGTGGATCGGTCATCTCGGGATGTGGCCGGGGATCGGACAGCGTTGCCGATGAAGAAGATATGACGAGCGGCGCCCCCTGTCCCGCGGCGCCGCTCGTCATCTACCGTTGATGATGAGAGTTACGGCGTCGCGCCGCCGGCCTGCTGGCTGAGGCTGTCGACCGCGCTTTCCTGGCGTCGGTAGGCGGCCTCGGCGCTGTCCACCCCGCGCTGCGCCGCGGCGGGCGTCCCGCCGATGCCCGTTGGCGCGGCGGCTTCGGGCGCGGGGGTGGCGGACGCGGCGGCGGCGGTGGAATCGGCCGGGGCGGCGCCGGGCTCGGCGTCCTTCTTCCCGCACGCGCCCAGGAGCAGCACGGCGGCGGCGAGACCTGCAAGGCGGGAGCGGGTCATCGGGTCCTCGGAAGGGGATTGGGCGATGGAGATGACGAAGGATGGGAGATGGCGCCGCGGCGGGCAAGCAGATTGGCCGCGGATGCGAAGAGCCCCCGCCCGGCGAAGTGCCGGGCGGGGGCTCGATACGATCCGACCGCTGCGACGCGCGTCAGCTTCCGACGTGCTCGATGACGCCGTCCACCGGGAAGCCGCAGAAGCTGCCGCTGAGCGCCACGTTCTGCGTCCCCGCGACCAGGTCGGCGGTAACAGCCACGGTACAGCGCCCGGAGTTGCCGTCGCCGCGGTCCCAGGTGAAGGCGCCGGTCTCGGTCAGGTGGAAGCCCGTGAGCCCGTTCGGGCCGGACGTGGCCGCCAGCCCGACGATGATGTCGGGGTCGCCGTTCAGGGTAAAGACGCCGCCCTGGTCCGTGGCCACCTTGCAGCCGGCGTGCGCCACGGTCACGTTCGCCGTCACCTCGCCGACGCTGGCCACGGCGTCGAAGCCGCCACCGAGCGAACCCTTCAGCCCCACGCTGCCGCCCGACGGGCACGGCGCGCTGGTGTCGAAGCTGAAGGTGAAGGTGCTGCTCCCGTTGGCCGCAAGGATGCGGGCCCCGCGCGCGCCGCCGGGTACGCCGCCCCCCGCGAAGCTCGATCCGACGCCGAAGGTCGCATGGCTCAGCGCCAGCGCCTCGGCGCGAGTGAGGTGGCCGTCGCGCGGGGCGGTTGCGCTGCCGCCGTCGCAGGCGGCCGCGAACAGCGTCGCCGCGGCGAGGGCGGCGGTGGCGAGCACTCGGTTGCGCATGGGGATGTCTTGCTTCGCGGGTTCCAACGCTTCCCGGCGGGAAGGGTGCCGGGATGATGAATTTAACCTCGCCGGACGAAATCGGGTAGCAGAGTTGCGGCCCGGGGCAGATTTGTCACCAAGATTTAAGGAACACACGGCCGGCCGATCTCCATCCCTCCATCGTTGTCCCCCGATCTCCACCCAAGTACCTTCCGCGCTTCCGAGCCAGCGCACTTCCGCACTCCCGCACTCCCGCACTCCCGCACTTCCATGCCGCCGCTTTCGCTGTTCGCCATCACCGCGCCCGGGCTGGAGGCGATCTGCGCGGCGGAGCTGCGGGCGCTGGGGATCTCCGCCGCGCCGGAGCCGGGCGGCGTGGCGTGGGAGGGCGGCGCGGACGACCTCATGCGCGCCAGCCTGTGGCTGCGCACGGCCAGCCGCGTGGTGGTGCGCGCCGCCACGTTCCGCGCGCGGTCGTTCATCGAGCTCGAGCGGCACGCGCGCAGGGTGCCGTGGGGGCGGTGGGTGGCGAAGGGGCGGCCGGTGCGGCTGCGGGTGACGTCGAAGAAGAGCAAGCTGTATCACGAAGGCGCCATCGCCGAGCGGATCTTGGGCTTCATCGATGACCGGGTGGGCGGGATCGGCGCCGCGTCGGCCGAGAAGGGGCCGGAGGACGAAGCGGCGGAGGCGACGGACGCGCAGCTGTTCGTGGTCCGCGTGGCGCGCGACGAGGTGACGATCAGCGCGGACGCATCCGGCGCGCTGCTGCACCTGCGCGGCTACCGCCAGGCGGTCGCGAAGGCGCCGCTGCGCGAGACGATGGCCGCGGCGATGCTGCTCGGCTCCGGCTGGCGCGGCGATTCGCCGCTGGTGGACCCGATGTGCGGCTCGGGGACGATCCCGATCGAGGCGGCGCTGATCGCGCGCAACGTCGCGCCGGGGCTGGCCTCGGCCGATCGCCAGCCGCGCGCGTTCGCCTTTACCGCGTGGCCGGGGTTCGACGCGGAAGCATGGGCGCGCGTCGTCGCCGGGGCGCGCGAGGCGGAGCGGCCGTCGCCGCCCGTCGCCATCCAGGGCTCGGACCGCGACGCGGGGGCGATCGAGGCGGCGGCGGCGAACGCCGGGCGCGCGGGCGTGGCGGACGACGTGGGGTTCGACGTGCGGCCGGTCTCCGCCATCGAGCCGCCGGAGGGGCCGGGGCTCCTCATCGCCAACCCGCCGTACGGGGTGCGCGTGGGCGAGACGGACGCGCTGCGGAACCTGTACGCCGCGCTGGGCCGCGTCGCCCGCGCGAAGTGCCCCGGCTGGACGGTCGCGCTCCTTTCGGCGGACCGGAAGCTGGAGGGGCAGGTGGGGCTCCCGTTCGCCGAGGTCTTCCGCACCAGCAACGGCGGCATCCCCGTCCGCCTCGTTACCGCGCCGGTCGGGGATTGATGGCGGGTGCCGGGCGGAATTCTGGGGCTGAGGGCGAATGAATTCGCGGCAACAAAAGCACGAAGTCCCTGCGGGACTGCTGTCCGGCATCGGGGCCGGGTGACGGCGCTGGCGTGAAGCCGGCGAGCGTTTGCATCACACGGAGGGAGCGGAGAGCTGCTTCGCGATCCCGGCGCCGAGGCGGACGACGGAGCGGGCGAGGAGATCGAAATCCTCGCGGCGGCTGCGGTGGTTCACGTTGGCCACGCGGATGGCGAAGCGGCCGTTCAGCGTGGTGCCCGAGGGGACGGCGATGCCGTCTTCCTGCAGCCGCACCAGGATCTCTTCGTTGATGGCGTTCAGCCGGTCTTCCGCCAAGCCGCGCGGGTTGTAGCGGAAGCAGACGATGTTCAGCGGCACCGGCGCCAGCAGCTCCAGCGCCGCATCTTCCTCCACCAGCCCCGCCAGGTACCGCGCCTGCGCCACGTTCTGCTCGATCAGCGCGGCGAAGGCGCGGACGCCGTGCGCCTTCATCCCGATCCACACCTTCAGCGCCTTGAAGCCGCGCGTCAGGTCGATCCCCAGCTCGGAGAAGGGAAGGCCGCCGGCGGTGACTCCGCGCGTCGCGGTCGCGAGGTAGCTGGCGCGCATGGAGAAGGCGGCGCGGTGCACCTCGGCGTCGCGGACGAGCACGCAGGCGACCTCGAAGGGGAGCGACATCCACTTGTGCAGGTCGAAGCCGACCGAGTCCGCTTCCTCCATCCCCGCCACGACCGGCGCCAGCTCGCCGGAGATGCGGACCAGCGCGCCGAACGCGCCATCCACGTGGAACCACAGCTCCTCCTCGCGGCAGAGGGCGGCCAGCGCGCGCAGGTCGTCGGTCGCGCCGGTGTTCACCGTGCCCGCCGTGCCGATCACGCAGAACGGGCGGTGCCCCGCCGCGCGGTCGGCACGGATGGCCCCGCGCATCGCGTCGACGTCCACGCGGTACTCGCCGTCCACGGGGATGGAGCGGAAGGACGAGGAGCCCAGGCCGAGCAGCTCGGCGGCCTTCTTCACCCACCCGTGCGTCTCGGACGAGCCGTACAGCATCATCCGCGGGCGTCCGCCCTGATGGCCCTCCGCGCGCACGTCGAACCCCGCCTTCGCGTGGCGGGCCACGGCGAGCCCCAGCACGTTCGCCATCGTCCCGCCGGTGACGAGCACGCCGGACGCACCCGCGGGGAAGCCCATCATCTCCGCCAGCCAGGCGATCACCTGCTCCTCCACCAGGCGCGGCGCCTGGTCGAAGCCGGCCAGGTGCGGGTTCAGCGCGGCAGCCAGCATCTCGGTCATCATCCCCAGCGGCGTGCCGTTCCCCTGCACCCACCCCCAGAAGCGCGGTCCCAGGTTGCCGTTGGGGTACGGCCGCACGAGCTGCACGAAATCCCGGTACGCCGACTCATCCCCCTCGCCGTGCACCGGCAGCGGCGCGGCGAAGGAGCCGCGCACCGCGTCCGGCATCGGCTGCCACGCCGGGAGATCGCGGAGCGAGGCGAGGTGGGCGATGGTGTCGTCGACCATGCGGTGCGCCAGCGCGCGGAACTCGTCCCAGTCGGCGGGATCGAGGGTGAGCTCGGGGGATGGGGATGCGTCGTTCACGGGTGGCTGCCGGGTGGTTTCGTCGGGCGGGATATGCTGCGAAATCGGCTGCGCGGAAGGTAGGCGCGCGGGGGGATGCGGGCCACCCGGATTTTGCGGCGGGGTGATGCGGCTGGAAGGGGAGCAAATAAACTCCAGGATTCCGCGGTGAGCCTGTACTCCGCTGGATTCCAGAAGTGTTGAGTTGTTGTCAATTTCTATTAAATTAACAGCAATCTGACAATCAACGAATCGCTTGAAGGATCGCACGCATGAAAATACCGATTTTCGCACCAGGTGTGGCCGACCTGGCCAAATCCGTCCAGCTTGGCGGGAAAGCGGTCGAGATCATGGGGGTGGGACCGGCGCCGGACGGCAAGTACCTGCACTGGGACGAGCTGCGGCACCGGCAGCCACCCTCGAATCTTTCCCTCGAAGAATGGTGGTTCGGTGTCAAGCTGGCCAGAAGCATCGCCCTGAAGCCGATCCCGTTGCGAGACAAGGCCGGGCGGCCGTTCAAGTACATGCTGCCCGATTCGGTGCTCCGGCTTCTGCACATCATCGATCAGAACGCGAGCGGGGGCATTCAACTCGCCGAGGAAGTGACGAATCCGGGAACGAGAGATCGCTATATCGTCAATTCGCTGATCGAGGAGTCGATTACGTCGAGCCAGCTGGAAGGCGCGTCGACGACCGCCGAAGTCGCCCGGGACATGATTCGCTCGGGCCGGCGGCCGATCGACCGCAGCGAACGCATGATTCTGAACAATTTCGCCGCCATGCGATTCGTCCAGGAGAACCGCGCGAACCCTCTGACCCCTGCGCTGGTGTTCGAACTGCACCGGATCGTGACCGATGGGACCCTGGATGACGGGAAGAGCGCAGGCGAGTTCCGTACGGATGAAGACGACATCGTCGTGAGCGACCCGTACGGGAACACGCTTCACGTCCCTCCCCCGGCGGGCGAGCTTCCGGATCGAATGGCGGCGATGTGCGAGTTCGCGAACTCGAAAGGCACCGACGGTGCCTTCATGTATCCCGTAGTGCGGGCGATCCTGCTGCATTTCTGGCTGGCGTTCGACCACCCTTTCGTCGACGGCAACGGGAGAACCGCACGCGCGCTCTTCTACTGGTCCATGCTGGCCGATCGCTACTGGCTGGCCGAGTACATCTCGATTTCTCGCATCCTCAAGAAAGCCCCCGGACAGTACGGGCGCGCGTTCCTCTTCACGGAGACCGACGACAACGATCTGACCTACTTCGTCCTGTACCAGCTGAGCGTGATCGACCGCGCGATCGAAGATCTCAAGGCCTACCTCCGTAAGAAGATGGCCGAGCTGCGCGAAGTGCAGGCGCTCTTGAAGCGGTCAGCCGATCTCAATCACCGGCAGCTTGCGCTGTTGGGCCACGCGTTGAAACATCCCGGCCGCTCGTACACTGTGCAATCCCATCAGACGAGCCATCGGATCTCGACCGGAACCGCGCGAACGGACCTTCTCGACCTCACCGCGCGGCATCTGCTCGACAAGCGGAAGGCGGGCAAGGCGTTCATCTTCACGGCGGCTGAAGACCTGCCCACCCGGCTGAAAGCGAGCTCCGCCGAAAAGGTGTCTCCCCCGCGGAACGCGACTGGCCGGCCCGATTGACCCGGGCCAAGTCTGGAACGCACGCCATGCGTCCAGCCGCGCGGTTTTCGTACAGGCCGATCCTGCCCGCGCGGTTGCGTGAGGGATGCGCGCCCGGAGGGCCGGAAACCGGCGGGGCGGCCGCGAGGAAGCATCCCCGAACGCGCGAAGGCCCCGGCGGAGACGGATCCGCCGGGGCCCGGCGCGGTTGGCAACGGTCGTATCGTTGCCTGCCGCGCGCGCAGCCCGGTTCCGCGCCTCGGGCGCGGAACACGCCCAGACCCTCGCCCTTCCCTACCCCGCGCGGCGGGTCTTGCGGCGCAGGAAGTCGCGCATGATGTACTGGCCCAGCGTCATGGTGCTGGTGAAGTACGCCTTGCCGCGGGCGATGGCCGAGACCTGGTTCACGAAGGCGACCAGGTACGGGTCGCGCGCCAGCATGAAGGTGTTGATCAGCACCCCGCTCTTGCGGCAGGCACCCACCTCGTGGAAGGTCTCGCGCAGCACCAGCTGGTCCAGCCCCATGCTGTTCTTGTAGATGCGCCCGTCGGGCATGGTGATGGCCGACGGCTTTCCGTCGGTGATCATCACGATCTGGCGCATGTCCTTGTTCTGCGCCAGCAGCAGCCGCCGCGCCAGCTTCAGCCCCGCCGCGGTGTTGGTGTGGAAGGGGCCCACCTGCGCCTGCGCCAGCTGCCCGATGGGGATCTCGTGCGCCTCGTCGCCGAAGGTCACCACCTTCAGCGTGTCGCCGGGGAACTGCGTGCGAATGAGGTGCGTGAGGGCGAGCGCCACCTTCTTGGCGGGCGTGAAGCGGTCCTCGCCGTACAGGATCATGCTGTGGCTGGTGTCCAGCATCAGCACGGTGGCGCAGCTGGAGCGGTACTCGGCCTGGTGCACGTGCAGGTCGCCGTATTCCAGCGGGATCGATCCGTCGTCCCGCAGCCCCTCGCGCGCCAGGGCGCTCTTCAGCGTGGCGGGGATGTCCAGGTTCATCACGTCGCCGAACTCGTACGGGCGGCTGGCGGCCTCGGCCTCCACGCCGGTGGCCAGGTGCGGCGTCTCGTGCGAGCCGAAGCTGCTCTTCCCCATCGCCGAGAGCAGATGCCGGAGCGTCCTCCAGCCCAGGAAGTCGATCCCCTTCCCCGTCAGGCTGAACTCCACCTGCCGCGCCGCCTCACGCGCGTCGTCGATCTTCCCCTGCCCGTCCTTCATCTCCTCGTACGAGCCGGGCATCTGCGGCGGCTCGTTCACGTTGAGATACCCCTCCTCCACCATCCGCTCGATCAGCCGGTCCAGCAGCTCGGCGATCTGCGCCCGCACCTCGTCGTCGGGCTCGGCGTCGCCGCGCAGCTGCGCCACCATCTCGGGCGTCAGCATCCCGCTCTCCAGCAGCGCGCGGAGAAGGGCGTCCTTCAGCGAGTCCAGCGAGCGGTCGTCGTCCTCGCCCCCGAACTCGCCCCAGTACGGGTGGTGCATCTGCCCGCCCGCGAAGCCGCTCTGCAGCAGGAAGTCCGACAGCTGGTCCAGCAGCGACTGCAGGTTCAGCGCGTCGGCCAGGTTCCCGGTGTACTTGCCGTATCGGGTGAAGCGCATGCGGCCTCCGGTGGCGGAGAATGATTCCGATGACCTAAGATAAGCCGGGCGGGCGAGGGGATGAAGGGAGGCGAGGAAGTGCTGAGTGCTGAGTGCTGAGTGCCAAGTGCCAAGTGCCAAGTGCCAAGTGCCAAGTGCCAAGTTGATCAGCGCGACGATTCGAACGATTCGCGGTGAAGCTAGAGGACCGGGAAGTCCGCGCAGGCGGACTGCGTGCCTTTGTAGCCGCGACTTGAGTCGCATTTTCCCGCACCACGGCATGTAGATCGGGATGATGTAGATCGGGAGATGTGGATCCGAAGATGTAGATCTGGAGATGTAGGGCGCGGGATGTACAGCTACCTTGGCAGTCCAGACTCAGCGGCAGGGGGATGAAGATGGCGAAGCCGAAGTCGGTGTTCGATCGCGAGGCGCGGGAGGAGATGCGGGCGCGGATGGCCCGCATCCAGCCCGACACGCGGCCGCAGTGGGGGAAGATGAACGCGGGGCAGATGCTGGCGCACATCAACTCCGCGCTGCGGATGGCGCTCGGCGAGCTGGCCGCGAAGCCGAAGCCCAGTCCGCTGACCTTTCCGCCGCTTCGCTGGCTGGTGATCTACAAGCTGCCGTGGCCGCACGGAACGCCGACCGCGCCGGAGCTGATCGCCACCCCGCCGGGCGAGTGGCAGGCGGAGCTCGCCACCTTCGGCGATCTCGTCGAGCGCCTGGGCGCCCGCGGCCCCGCCGGCGATTGGCCCCGCCACCCCGTCTTCGGCAGGATGAACGGCAAGCTCTGGGGCGACCTCACGTACAAGCACACCGACCATCACCTCCGCCAGTTCGGCGTCTGAACGGAAGTGCGGGAGTGCGGGAGTGCGGGAGTGCGGGAGTGCGGAAGTGCGGGAGTGCGGAAGTGCGGGAGTGCGGGAGTGCGGGAGTGCGGGAGTGCGGGAGTGCGAGGATAACGTTTCGGCGCGCGTGAGGGCGGGGATTGGTGGGCGGGGGGGCGAGAGCGGGCGGTGGTGAGGGCGAAAATGCGACTCAAGTCGCGGCTACAACATCACGCAGTCCGCCTTCGCGGACTTCAACTGCGCCATCGGCGCGCGATTGCCAGTGCGAATCTCGTGAATCCCACCAATGTCGAGCCGTGCGCGGATGATTGGCCGGTGAAGTCCGCGAAGGCGCCGCGAAGGCGGACTGCGTGCCCTTGTAGCCGCGACTGAGTCGCATTCCCCACGCGGACGTCGCCTTTCACGCACCTGGCACTTGGCACTTGGCACTTGGCACTTGGCACTTGGCACTTGGCACTTGGCACTTGGCACTCAGCACTCAGCACTCAGCACTCAGCACTTCCCTTCGCCCCTTGCGTCCACCAGAACCACTTTTTAGATTTGCCGAAGAAAAACCAAAGCAGCACGGGCACCCCAGTGGCCGAACCCCTCGATGACCGGGCGCTTGCCGGCCTGCGCGAGCGGCTGCTGGAGTGGTACCGCGCGAACCGGCGCGACCTCCCGTGGCGCAGCGCGGCGGGGCAGCAGCCGGACCCGTACCGCGTGTGGCTGTCCGAGGTCATGCTGCAGCAGACCCGCGTGGATACCGTGCTGCGCTACTACGGCCGCTGGCTGGAGCGCTTCCCCACGCTGCAGTCGCTGGCCGACGCGCCGCTCGACGACGTGCTGAAGGCGTGGGAGGGGCTGGGCTACTACTCACGTGCCCGCAACTTCCACCGCGCGGTCCGGGAGGTGGCGATGAAGCACGACGGGCAGGTTCCACGCGACTTCGACACGTTCCACTCGCTCCCCGGCGTGGGGCGCTACACCGCGGGCGCGGTTTCCTCCATCGCTTTCGGTGAGCCCGCGCCCATCGTGGACGGCAACGTCCGCCGCGTGTTCGCCCGCTGGATCGACGAGCCCAACCCCACGCAGTCGCGCCTCTGGCGCATGGCCGCGCAGATCGCCCCCGGCGCCACCCCCGGCGAGCTGAACCAGGCGCTGATGGAGCTGGGTGCCACCGTCTGCACCCCGCGCAACCCGCGCTGCGACCGGTGCCCCGCCAGCCACCTCTGCTGGGCCTACCTCCGCGGCACGCAGGAAGAGCGGCCCGCACCGGTGAAGGCCAGGCCGCTCCCGCACGAGGACACCGCCGTCGCCATCATCGAGCACGAGGGCCGCTTTCTTCTCGTCCGCCGGCCCGTGGACGAGCGGCTGGGCGGGCTGTGGGCGTTTCCGCAGGCGGTGCGGCGGCGCGGCGAGGCCGTGGCGGCGGCTGCCGAGCGGGCCGCGCGCGAGGGGCTGGACCTGGCCGTCCGCGCGGGCGAGGAGGTGGCCACGGTGCAGCACACCTTCACCCACGTGCGCGCCACCTACCACGCGGTGCGCTGCGCCTGGACCGGCGGCCAGCCGGTGCCGCTGCGCTACGACGACTGGGTGTGGGTCACACCTCCCGAGGTGGAGACGTACGCGCTCCCCGTCGCACAGAAGCGCATCGCCGGGCTGGCGGCGGCGCGGATGGCCGAGGCCGAGGCGGCGTAGCGTCGGCCGCGAGCTTCACCCGAATCGACGGGACGGATACCCGGCGGGGGAAGTCCGCGAAGACGGACTGCGTGCCGTTGTAGCCGTGACTTCAGTCGCATTTTCTCGCGTGATCGCGGCCGGGCCGCGCTCACTCGTAGACGAACTGGACGTCGCGGCGGATCTCGGGGAGGAGGCTGCGGTGCACCGGACAGGTGCGCGCGGCCTCTTCCAGCTTCTGGCGCTGCCCGGGGGTGAGCGAGGCGGGAAGGCGGATGGTGATGGGGATGGCGTCCACGCGGCGCGGCGGCTGCGCGGTCATGTGCTTCTCGAGCGAGAAATCGGCGCGCTCGAAGGGGATGCCCTCGCGGCGCGCGACGATGGCCATGGTCGTGACCATGCACGAGCCGAGCGACGCGGCCAGCAGGTCGGTGGGCGAGAACGAGCTCCCGTCGCCCATGTTGTCGCGCGGCGCCGCGGTGGCCAGCGGCATCCCCGAAGGGCCGTGGTGCAGCTCCATCTTCAGGTCGCCCGTGTAGCTGCCGGTGATCTCGACCGCCATCGTCTCTCGCTCCGCCCGGGGTGACGGCGGACGGCGCCCGTGCCGCCCGCTCTTTCATCCCCCGAATCTACCGCCGCCGCGAGGTGTCCGCGAAGGGAGCCGGGAAACGGACGGGGAAGTGTCCTCCCGCGCGGTCAATCCACCGGGGGACGGAGATGCGCGTCGAAAGCCAAGTAATTGCGGCGCAATCTCCTGCGCGGATGGAGGCGCGGGGCACCGCGGTTGCTCGTTCGATGGGGCAGGCGGGCCGGATGGCGGCCCGCGGTGACCCTTCCGAACGACGAGGCCCCACCATGCGCTCTCGCACCCTTCTGCTGATCGCCGCAGCCGCGGCGCTGGTCACGCGCCCGCTGGCGGCGCAGGACGATGGTTACGGCTACGACTACCGCGAGCCCCGCCTTCCCCGCAGCTACGTGGGCGGCGAGGCCACCTTCGCCCGGCCACAGGGCGAGTTCAGCAACTACATCGACCAGGGGTGGGGCGGCGGGATGCACTACCTGCTGCGCCTGGACCGCGACGGGTGGTTCGGGCTGCGCGCGGACGCCAGCCTGGTGAACTACGGCCACGAGCGGCAGCGCGTGCAGCTGAGCAACACCGTGGGCGGGCGCATCCTGCTGGACCTGACCACGGACAACAACATCGCGCTGGTGGGCGCCGGTCCGCAGATCGGCCTGCCGACGGGGACCTTCCGGCCGTACGCGAACGGCTTCGTGGGCGTGTCGTACATCTTCACCGAGTCGCACGTGGGCGGCACGTCGAGCGGGGAGAGCTTCGCGAGCACCACGAACTTCGACGACGCCTCGTTCGCGTACGGGGCGGGCGGCGGGCTCTACATCCCGCTCAGCGTACGGCGGAACCCGGTGTCGCTGGACCTGGGGGTGACGTACCGCCACAACGGCGAGGCCGAGTACCTGCGCCACGGCGACATCGTCGACAACCCGGACGGCTCCATCACCCTGTTCCCGGTGCGCAGCGAGACGAACCTGGTGACCTTCCACGTGGGTGTCTCGGTGGGCGTGCGGTAGGCGTTCTCGTCCCAGGACGAACGCGTGCCCGGCGGCTTCCCGGCCGCCGGGCACTTCGCCTTTCCGCGGGGGTATTCGCGGCACAAATCTCCCCTCCGCCCACACATCCGGAGCTCCAGGCCGTGAAAAAGCTCGTTCTCGCCCTTTGCGCCGCCGTGCTCTCGGCGTGCAGCATCTCCACCGACGCCAACACCTTCCAGTTCTCGTTCCAGGCGCTGCCGCTGGCCTCCGCGCCCGCCAACCCTACGCCCGCCACGGTCGACGTCACCATCCCCGGCGTGGTGAAGGTCTCGGGCGACGCGAGCACGCCGTGCGCGGACCAGAACGTGTCGTTGAGCGGCACGCGCAGCGGCAACGAGCTGCGGGTGACCATCGCCCGCGCGGTGAACGGCACCTGCAGCGGCGGCACGAAGTGGTTCACGTACTCCGCGGTGCTGCTGCTTCCCAAGGGCGGCACCTATCACCTGGTGCTGACGGACCAGACTTCGGGGAACGCGGTGACGGTGCTGGACCAGCAGGTGATCGTGACCGAGTGAAGTACGGAAGTACGAAGAGTACGAGAGTAGGGCAGATCAAAGTGCGTGGGCGCGGAGGGATGCGCTCACGCACTTTCCGTTTCGGCGGCGCTCTGGAGGCGGCGGTACTCCTCGTCCGTCTTCGCGGCCATTACGAAGTCGTTGCGGTGCAGCCCGCCGATCTTGTGCGTCCACCAGGTCACGGTGACGCGGCCCCACTCGGTGAGGAGCGCGGGGTGATGCCCTTCCTCCTCCGCGATCTCGCCGATGCGCAGGGTGAAGGCGAGCGCGGCCACGAAGGTGGGGAGCGGGAAGACGCGCTCCAGCCGCCGGATTCCGTCGCGCTCCACGATCGTCCAATCCGGCAGCTGCGCGAGGAGCTCCGCGGCTTCCGCGTCCGTCACCATCGGCGCGCCTTTGCGGCAGGGTTCGCATCGGCCGCTGGAAAGGTCCGTCATCGCGAGGTTCTCCGGTCGGGGGGTGAAAACCGCAGTCCCAAGTCCTAAGTCCTAAGTCCTGAGTCCTAAGTGGAGGAAAGAAGTTCACTTAGGACTTGGGACTCAGCACTTGGGACTTCTTTTCTTTCCTACGGCGCCGCCGCCGCCCGCGTGAGATCGAACCGCGCGAACGTCCGCCCCACCCACCACGTCAGCGGGATGCAGGGGATCGACATCGCCAGCGCCGCCGCGATCAGCGCGAGGGAAAGGGGCGCGCCGAGGATCCGCATCCCGTACCACGCCGCGAATCCCGCGAAGCCGACGATGCCCAGCGTGACCACCTTCATCAGCATCAGCAGCAATGCCTTGCCCAGGAACTGCGCGCCGGCGCGGCCGTCGGGGCCCACGCGGTAGGGCATCCACAGGAAAAGCAGGTTCTCCAGCGCCGCCGTGCACCACGCGACCGGGAGGACCAGCGCCGCGGCGACCACCATCCACCCCGCCGGCACGGCGCCGGTGAGCGCCGCGGCGCCGCACATCACCAGCAGCTCGAAGAGCGCGAAGAAGACCGCGGCGGGGAAGATCTGGCCGACGGCGACGGCCACGGGGCGGAGCGGGAGCGAGCGCAGGAACGCCATCCGGTCCAGGTCGCGCCGGAAGTCGAACGGGAGCGGGTTGCCAAAGATCACCGGCATCAGCAGCGCGGTCGTGAGCACCGACGTCTGCATCGCCTCCGCGTCGCCCTCCGAGGCGTGGATGCCGCCGAACATGGCCACCAGCCAGACGGCGCCGAAGATGAGGGGCGACACCAGCGCCCGCGGCGTGCGCAGCAGCTCCGTCATCTGCCGCCACGCCAGCGGCCCCGCGCGCCCGGGAAGCGCCACCCGCGGCGCGCGCAGCCGGAAGCGCGGCGGCGGCCCGGCGGCGGCGCCCTCGCCATCGCCGCTCGTGGACAGCATCCGGCTCAACCGCCGCTGCACGCGCTGGCCGACGGCAAGCGAACGCTCGGTGTAGGCGACGTCGAACGAGAGGACGAGAAGCGCGGCCAGGGCGATCAATCCCATCGACGCGATCCCCCACCCGATTGCCGCGCCGGCCGTGGTCGCCGCGAACAGCTCGCCGAAGGGGCGGGCGACGATGGAGACGGCGCGCACCACGGGGGATTCGAGGATCACGCGGAAGCGCTGACCGGCCGTCCCCGGCGCGGCGCTCATCGCCGCGGAGGCCACGATCAGCAGCACGCCCGCGATCACCGCCGCGCGCACCAGCCTTCGCACGAGCGGGGAGAGATACGACTCTGCCGCCATGGCGCCGAGCGCCAGCGCCTGCGCGGCCACGTACATGAACACGAACGCCAGCATCACCGCCGCGAAGCCGGCGGCGGGGAGGGGCGCGTAGAGCACGGTGTAGACGGAGACCCAGAGGCCGGAGAGGACCTGGATGCCGAGCCGCGTAACCAGGTTGTACAGCAGCAGCTCGCGCCGGCCCACGGGCGCGGGGAAGAGGAAGCCGGTCTCCGCCGGGGAGAAGTATAGCCCGCGCTCGCTGACCGCGGCGATGATCGTCAGCACCGTCACCAGCGCCGGAACGAAGGTCCGCAGCGTCTCGGGAGACGGCGTGCCGCCGCGCATCCCCGGCGTAGTCGCGCGCCACACCTGCAGCGCGGCGAAGGCGAGGAGGAAGAGCACCGTCCCCCCGATGCCGATCGCCCCGCGCACCGTGCGCATCCGCCGGCCGATGAGGCGGATGCGGCCGCGGGCCAGGCGCAGCGCAAGCAGGCGCAGCCCGGGATTCACCGCGCGCCCGCTTCCATCACCGGCGGCGCGGCGCCCTCGGTGAGGTGGAAGAAGACCTCCTCCAGCGAGCCGCCCACCTGCGCGTACCGGTCGCGCATCTCCTCCCGCGTCCCCGCGAACAGGAGGCGGCCCTGGCGCATGACCGCGAAGCCGGTGCAGAGCGTCTCGATCTGGCCGAGGAGATGGCTGGAGAGAAGGACCGCCGCCCCTTCCGCCGCGCGGCGGCGGATGGCCTCGTACAGCGTGCGGATGCCGCGCGGGTCCAGCCCGGTCAGCGGCTCGTCGAACAGGAGCGCGGCGGGGTCGTGCAGGAGCGCGCACGCCACCGCCACCTTCTGCCGCATCCCCCGCGACAGCTCGTCGGCCAGCGACTGGCGGCGGTCGCCCAGCTCCATCTCGTCCAGCAGCGCCGCCGCGGGACCGCGCCAGTCGCGCACGCCGTAGATGCGCGCGGTGAACTCCAGGTGCTCCCACACCGTCAGCGAGGCGAAGAGCGCCGGCTCGTCAGGCACCATCGCAAGATGGCGGCGCGCCTCCACGGGGTGGCGCACCACGTCGAAGCCGGCCACGCGAATCGTCCCCGAGCTGGGCGGATGGATGCCGGCGATGGCCCGCAGCGTGGTCGTCTTCCCCGCGCCGTTGGGGCCGACCAGGCCCACGATCTCGCCCGGCGGCACGGAGAAGGTGAGCCCGTCCACGGCCACGCGGTCGCCGTAGTGCTTGGACAGGCCGGCGATCTCGATCACCGGCGGGGCGGCGGCGGGCTCGGTCATCGAAACGGATGGGGGATGGAGATCGGCATCAGGTGCGAGCGGCGGCTACGGGCGGCCGCCGGGCTTCCAGACGGGCGCGGGGCCGTCGGCCAGGAGCCGCGCGGCGCCGGCCGCGGCGCGGACCACCCGCAGCATGTGCTCGTAGTCGATGCGCTCCGGCCCGTCGGCCGCGGTGTGGTAGTCGCCGTGCAGGTTGAACGACGACAGGGTGTGCGCGGGAATGCCGCGCTGGGCAAAGGCGATGTTGTCGCTGCGCTCGAAGAAGTGCTCGCCCGGCCGCGGATCGGCGACGATGGGGATTCCCGCGCTCGCCAGCATCTCGCCCATCGTCGACCGCTCGAAGCCGGTGAGCCACGCCCGCCCGCCGCCGCCCGCCAGCGAGTCCGGCCGCCCGATCATCTCGATCTCCATGTTCGCCACCATCCGCTCCAGCGGCCGCGCGGGGTGCTGGATGTACCAGCGCGTGCCGAGCAGCCCCACCTCCTCCCCCGTCGTGAGCAGGAAGATCACGGTGCGCTTCGGCGGCGGCCCGCGGCGCAGCTCGCGGGCGATCTCCAGCACCGCCACGTCGCCCGAGGCGTCGTCGTCCGCGCCGTTGCACACGGTGTCGGCGCCCGCGCGGTGGCACTGGTATCCGAATCCCGCGGTTCCCAGGTGGTCGTAGTGCGCGTCGATGAGCACCACCTGCTCGCGCAGCTCCGGGTCGGTGCCGGGGACGATGCCGACCACGTTGATGCCGACGGCCCGGTCCGCCGCGGGGACGGCCGCGGTATCGGCCCACGCGCCCAGCAGCCGGGGAACGCGCTCGCCGCCCTGGCGCGTCCACGCCAGCGGCATGCGCTGGAAGTAGCCGTCCTCGCCCGCGGGCTGCACGCCGATCTCGCGGAAGATGCCGGCCAGGTAGCGGGCCGCGCGCTCCATCCCCGGCGAGCCGGTGTAGCGCCCCTGCATGGAGTCGTCGGCCAGCGCGTACATCTCGCGGCGCACGTCCTCGACCTGCGTGCGCGCGGGAACGGCGGCGGCGCCCGGCCCGCCCACGCCCGGCGCGGCGGGCCCCCGCGCGCACGCCGCAATCGCGAGAAACGGAAGGAGACGGGCGGAGATGGAGAGCGGTGCGCGCATGGGATGTCCCGGTTCGATGGCGTCACGGCTGGAGCGCCGCTGCCGGAATATGCGTGTCCGCCCGTGAACTCGCATCTCCCGTCGGAAGAGCCCTCCACGCGGGTTCGACGGACGTGCATCGGACTTTTCCGAGCAAGACCACCATCCGGCAATCTGCCGGAAGTCGTTGTGGTGGCGATGGATCAATCGGGCCGGGAGATCAGTAGAACCGGGGGAGCCCCAGCTTTTCGAAGGCCTCGAGCGCGAGCGCCCTCCACCGCTTTCCCTGCATCCCCTGCGGATACAGCTCGTAGCGCAGGCGGCCGGCGTGCGGCGCGGCGCCGAAGTCGTAGCGCGGGGCCGGGCGGTAGCGCTCGAAGCGCACGGGCATGTCGCGCAGGACGCCGTGCTGCGTGTGGTAGACGTCGAACATCCGCCGCTTGCGGTCGCGCTCGGCGGGGGTCAGCGTCACCTCGGTCACCGGCGCGCCGTCGAAAGGGAGGAAGCGGTTGTAGATCCGCTCGCCGCGCAGGTTGAAGTACGAGGTGAACTCCATCAGCGCGGGCGGCCGCGCGCCGTCGCGCTCCAGCAGGCGGCAGGCGGCGCGCGCGGCGAAGGCGGTGGCGTCGTGGTCGGTGTGGCCGCCCTCGTACGGATGCGTGATCACCACCTCCGGGCGCAGGCGGTCGAAGGCGTCCCGCAGGCTGCGCGTGAGCCCGGCCATGTCCAGCGCGGCCTCGGCGTCCATCACCCCCAGCCGGTGCGCGCGCTCGGGAGCGATCCCCGCGACGGCCAGCGCGCGCAGCACCTCGGCCCGGCGGGCGGCGGCGTACTCGTCCCACGTCGCGTGCTCGTTGCGCCCCCACTGCCGCCGGTTCCGCGGCGCCCCGTCGGTCACGTGCAGCACCTCCAGCGTCCCGTCGGGAAAGCGGGGGAGCATCCCGCCCGGCCCCATCGTCTCGTCGTCGGGGTGCGCGCCCACGATCAGCGTTCGCGGCGGGGTGCGCTCGCCGGCGGGCGCGCGGAAGCACGCCAGCAGCGCGGCCACGCGCGGGTCCTCCTGGCGCGACGCGGGAAGCACGTACTCGTGGGCCGGCTGGTGCCGGGGCAAGGCGATCATCCGCTGGCGTTCGGTGGGTAAGCCGTTGGAAGCCCGATGGATGGCTCCCGTCCAGAGCGCCGCCGCCCGTGCAGGTTCCGCACCACATCTGTTCCTCTGCGGCGTAGCAGATTCCGACGCCGGACGGATGTGCTCCCGGGGCCGCTCCGCCCCGAACTTCCGGCCACCGGCGGCGTACCACACGCACCGACCCCCATTTCGATAGAGGATGATGCCCACCTTTCCGCTCCTCCGCGCCGCAGCCGCGGCCGTCCCCGCGGCGGCGCTCGCCGCGGCCGTGGCCTGGCCCCGCGCCGGGCAGGGCGATGCCGTCGCCACGCACCTCGCTTCGCCCCGCCCGGAATCCGCCGCATCCCCGCTCGCCGCGGTGAGACGTGATTCTGCCGCGGAGGCGCCGATCCCCGGGATCGAGGTGCTGATCCGCGACTCGCTGCACCTGGTGCGGGGGCGGCGCGTGGGGCTCATCACCAACCACACCGCCGTGACCCGCGACGGCCGCAGCGACGTGGACGTGCTGTTCGCCACCCCCGGCGTGCGGCTGACGGCGCTCTTCGGCCCCGAGCACGGCATCCGCGGCAACGTGGACGGCGGCGAGAAGATCGGTGGCGGGCGCGACGCGCGCACCGGCGTTCCCGTCTACTCGCTCTACGGCGCCACCGAGCGGCCCACCACCGCCATGCTGCGCGACGTGGACGTGCTCCTCTTCGACATCCAGGACATCGGCGCGCGGCCGTACACCTACGTGTGGACCATGACCTTCGCCATGGAGGAGGCGGCCAAGCGCGGCATCCCCTTCATCGTCCTGGACCGGCCCAACCCGGTGACCGCGCGCGTGGAGGGCCCGCTGATGCACTGGGAGATGCGCACGCACGGGCCGCTGATCACCGGCGCGTACCCCGTCCCCCTGCGCCACGGGCTGACGGCGGGCGAGCTGGCGCGCTACGTGAACGGACGCTACGGGCTGGGCGTGGACCTGAAGGTCGTTCCCGTGGCCGGCTGGCAGGGGAACCGCTGGTTCGACCAGACGGGGCTCCCCTGGATCAACCCGTCGCCCAACATCCGCACCCTGGACGCGGCGCTCAGCTTCTCGGGGCTGGTGATGCTGGAGACGACGAACCTCTCCGTCGGACGAGGAACGTCGACGCCGTTCGGCTACGTGGGCGCGCCGTACCTGAACGCGCCCGAGCTGCTGCGGCGGGTGCGGGGCTACAACCTGCCGGGGGTGCGCTTCGAGCTGGCCG
>NZ_DATIND010000057.1 GCF_035474595.1 Longimicrobium sp. | reverse complement strand
TGATCGGCTTCTTCGTCAACACGCTGGTGCTGCGCACGGAGCTCGGCGGGGACCCGACCTTCCGCGAGGTGCTGGGGCGGGTGCGGGGAGCCACGCTGGGCGCGTACGAGCACCAGGAGGTGCCCTTCGAGAAGCTGGTGGCCGAGCTGCAGCCGGAGCGCAGCATGAGCCACTCGCCGCTCTTCCAGGTGATGTTCACGCTGCAGAACGCCGCGGGCGGTGGCGGCGCTCTTTCCGGGCTGAGTGTGAGCGGAGTCGGAGCGGAGGCCGGGAGCGCCAAGTTCGACCTCAACCTGTCCCTGGTGGCGACCCCGCGCGGCCTGCGCGGCGGACTGACCTACAGCACCGACCTCTTCGAGCGCGATACCATCCAGCGCATGGTGGGGCACCTGGAGCGGGTGCTGGAGCAGGTCGCCGCGGACGCGGACGTGCGGCTTTCGCGGCTGGAGCTGCTCTCGGCCGAAGAGCGCGGCCTGGTGGTGGATGCCTGGAACCGGACCGAAGCGGAGTTCCCGGCGGACCGGTGCATCCACGAGCTGTTCGAGGCGCAGGCGGCGCGCACGCCCGATGCCGTCGTTGCCCTCCACGAGCACGATTCGCTCACGTACGCGGAGCTGAACGCGCGCGCCAACCGCATCGCCCGTCACCTCGCCGAGCTCGGCGTGGGGGCGGAGGTGCGCGTGGGCATCGGGCTGGAGCGCGGGCTGGACATGCTCGCGTCCATGCTCGGCGTGCTCAAGGCCGGCGGCGCGTACGTGCCACTGGACCCGGCCTACCCGGCGGACCGCCTGGCCTTTACGCTCAAGGACTCGAGCGTACAGGTGCTGGTGGCGCAGGAGACGCTGCGCGAGCGGTTCCCGGTCGCCGCGGGCGTGCGCGTGGTCAGCATCGACGGCGACGCGGGGGAGATCGCCCGGCGCGACGCCGCGAACCTGCCCGTCCGGGCGGATGCGCGAAACCTCGCGTACCTGATCTACACATCCGGCAGCACGGGCGTCCCCAAGGGCGTCGCCATCCAGCACGAGAGCGCCGTGGCCCTGCTCGCGTGGGCCGCCGGCGTCTACACCGCGGAAGAGATGTCCGGCGTGCTCGCCGCGACGTCCATCTCGTTCGACCTCTCCATCTACGAGCTGTTCCTGCCGCTCTCGCTGGGCGGGCGGGTCATCCTCGTGGAGAACGCGCTGGCGCTGCCCAGCGCGCCGGCACGCGACCAGGTGCGGCTGATCAACACCGTGCCCTCCGCCATCGCCGCGCTGGTGAAGAGCGACGCGGTGCCGGCGGGCGTACGGACCGTGAACCTGGCCGGCGAGCCGCTGCGCGCCGAGCTGGTGGACGCCATCTACGGCACCGGCACGGTGGAGCGGGTCTACGACCTGTACGGCCCGTCCGAGGACACCACCTATTCCACGTTCACGCTGCGGGCGGCGGGCGGTCCGGAGACGATCGGGCGGCCGATCGCGAACACGCAGTCGTACGTGCTGGACGCGGCGATGCGGCCGGTGCCCGTGGGCATTGCCGGCGAGCTGTACCTGGGCGGACGCGGG
>NZ_DATIND010000056.1 GCF_035474595.1 Longimicrobium sp. | reverse complement strand
GGAGACGCGGAGAACTCCGTCCATCGATGAGTTCTCCGCGTCTCCGCGGCTCCGCGTGAGACTTTCTGTTCTATCTCCCGAAATCAGTTCCCCGGCGCCGACGCGGTGCGCTGCTGCTGCGTGCGCGGCGGGGCGTTCTTCACGTAGCGGTCCAGCCAGTTCACCATCTCCGCCAGCACGTGGAGCGTGGTCTCGCGGCCGCGGTAGCCGTGCGCCTCGAAGGGGAGCACCACGTACCGCACCGTGGCCCCGTTCCCCTTCAGCGCCGCGAACATCCGCTCGCTCTGGATGGGGAAGGTGCCGCTGTTGTCGTCCATCTCGCCGTGGATCAGCAGGATCGGCTCGTTGATCCGGTTCGCGAAGGTGAACGGGCTCATCTTCGTGTAGATGTCGGTGGCCTGCCAGTACGTGCGCTGCTCGGCCTGGAAGCCGAACGGCGTGAGCGTGCGGTTGTAGGCGCCGCTGCGCGCGATCCCGGCGCGGAACAGGTCGCTGTGCGCCAGCAGGTTGGCCGTCATGAAGGCGCCGTAGCTGTGCCCGCCGATGCCGATGCGGTCGCGGTCGGCCACCCCCATCTCCACCATCTTGTCCACCGCCGCCTGCGCGCTGGAGACCAGCTGCTCCACGTAGGTGTCGTTCGGCTCCCGGTCGCCCTCGCCGATGATGGGGATGGTGGGGTTGTCGAGGATCGCGTACCCCTGCGTGAGCAGGAACAGGTGGCTGGTCCCCCCCGGCCGCGAGAAGCGGTTGGGCGAGCCCTGCACCTGCGCGGCCGCCGCCGCGTCGCGGAACTCGGCCGGGTACGCCCACATCAGCATGGGCAGGCGCCCGTCGCGCTGGGGGTCGTAGTTGGGCGGAAGATACAGCGTGCCCGAGAGCTGCACGCCGTCCGCGCGCTTGTAGGTCACCAGCTGCCGCGTGATCCCGGCCAGCTGCGGCGCGGGGTCGGGGAAGTTCGTGATCGCCACCGCCTGCCCGCCGGGGAGGGTGCGGACGAAATAGTTGGGCGCGTCCTTCTGCGACTCGCGGCGGGTGAGGATGCGGCTGCCGTCCGCTTCCAGCACCGTCACCACCTCCTCGTAGTACGGGTCGGCCGCCTGCCACACCCGCGTGGTCTTCCCGTCGGCCAGCGCCATGCGGTCCAGGAACGGGTAGTCGCCGCGCTGCGAGGCGCCCGAGCCGGTGAGGTAGATCCCCTGCCCGTCGGGGGTGAAGAGGAGGAGCGGCTCACCGCGCGTGTCGCGGCGCAGGGCGGGCGCGCCGGGGTCGCCGTAGCGGTCCTGGTAGCTGCGGTCGGCCAGCAGGCGCGGCTGGCCGGGGTTCGACGGGTTGATGGCGAAGCGCTTCTCGCGCCGCGTGTTCCACCACCGCTCCACCACCATGGCGAAGTCGCCGCGCCCCCAGAAGACGGTGGCGAAGCGCTGGTCCAGGTCCATCAGCGTGCGGGCCGGCGCGGTGAAGGGCGCGTCCAGCTGCATCAGCCGGTCGTGCACGGGCACGTTCTTCCGCGGGTCGCCCTCGTCCTGCGCCTCGGCCCAGACGAGCGTGGCGGGCGCGTCGCCGCGCCACTCGATCTGCCGTGGGCCGGTGATCACCGCGTCGAACGCGGGGGGAAGGTTCTCGGCCAGCGGCTGGTCCACGATGCGCTTCACCACCGCGCCCCGCGCGTCGGTCACCACCGCCTCGTACGGGAAGTCTCCCGCGCCCACCAGGTAGCTGTACGGCCGGTGGACGCGGTTCATCAGGATCCAGCGCCCATCCGGCGAGGGGTCGAAGCTGGAGATGATTCCCGCCTGCCCCACGTTCGTCGCCACCGCGCCGGAGACGGGGACGCGCACCAGCTGCGAGGTGAAGTAGTACTCGAACAGCCGCTCGTCGTGCGGGCTCTTCAGCATGTCTTCCAGCGTGCGGACCGGCGCCGCGCGGCCGGAGCTTTCCTGGATCACCGGGCCGTCGGGAACGCGCGAGCGCTCGGGCGCGGCGCCGCGTCCGGCGGGGACGCGGAGGGCGAGGATGGACTGGCCGTCGGGCGCCCAGCGGTACGGGCTGCCGAAGGCGGCGTTCAGCACCGCGGGCAGCAGCCGCCGGGCCACGCCGGTGCGCGCGTCGGCCACCCACAGCTCGATCCCCGTCTCGGTGAAGTTGGTGAAGGCCAGCTTCGATCCGTCGGGCGACCACTGCGCGTACGCGGCGCGGGCGCGCGGCGGAAGGCGCACCTCGCGCTTCGCCCCGCCGGCCAGGTCCTGGAAGGAGATGCCGTTCAGGTATCCTACGCGCGCCGCGCCCCACCCGTTGGTGCGCGGGTTGATGCGGTACCCGGCCAGCGGCAGCCACGGCTCGGCCATCTCGCCGATGCCGGGCAGGTTCTCGCGCCCCAGCACGGCCACGGTGCGCTGGCCGGGGGCCACGGAGAGCGCGGGCGTGGTCGGCGCGTCCAGGATCTGCGGGATGGGCGCGGGCGGCATCAGCCAGCCGCCGGCGGGACGGGCCGCGGCGGGCTGGGCGGCGCGCGTGGCCTGCGCGCCCGCGGGGCCGGCGGCCAGCGCGGCCGCCGCGAGCACCGCCAGCGCGCGCGTCTTCACGATCGGGGTGAGCATGGGCGTCCTGAGTGCGGGGAGGATGAACGGCGGCAGTGCCGTCGGGCGTACGCTCGTCTCGCTTTCCGGGGAACGGGGACAATCTGCGGCGGAAGAGGATGTTTCATCAAGAAGGGCGGGGACGATTCGCCCTGGAGCATCCGGTGCGCGGGGAGGCACGCACCTTTCCCGGCTCGAATTGCTTGCGGCGGAGGATGCAGGCCGGCCATACTGGATTCCCTCTTCCCACCACCCGCGACCGATCGACCAGGGAGGCTGCCCATGCTCGTGAAGAAGCTGCAGCTGGATCACCTGCACGTGGACTCGTTCGACCTGGGCTCCACGGGCGTGCGGCCGCTGCTCGCGCCGGAGACGGACCCCGTGTCGGATCCCGGCACGTACGAGGACACCTGCATCATGTGCCCCACGGACGACACCTGCACGCGGCTCGGCTGCACGAAGACGTACTAGCGCCCGCCGGGGCCGCCGCCGCCCGCCGCGGCGGCGCCTCTCCGTCCTCCACCTCCCGCGCGGAGGCCCCCGATGCGAAAGATCAGGCTTGACGCCGGAGACCTTGCGGTGACCTCGTTCCACACGCTGCCGGCGCCCGGCGGCGTGCACTCGGCCGGGCTGTTCGCCATTGCCACCGATCCGCGGCCCGTTCCCGACGGGGAGCCGACCCACAGCTGCGACACGGTGGAATACGCCTGCCTGGCGATGACGAAGCTCGCGGAGGACTGCTTCGGCCCGACGGCCGGGTGCCCGCTGAACACCGCCGACGAGTGTCCGTACTGCGACACCGACCAGTGCCGGACGTACGAACCGCCCTGCGTCTGAGGGCGGGGGGAGCATCTCCCGCGACCGGCGGCTCCTCGCCACGGCTCTTCTGGGTGCGTGGCGGGAGCCGACTTGTTCGTACGCGGCGGATTCGATCTTTCATCCCACCCCGGAGAACCGACGTGAGACGGACCCTCGCCGCGGCCCTGCTCGTCTCCCTCGCCGCCTGCGCGCCCCGCGTCCAGTCGCCGCCCGCCGCTCCGATGGCAGCCCAAGCCGCGCCGGGGCCGGTGTTCCCCACGGATGTGGCGGCCGCGCGCGCCGCGTACATCGCCGCGTGGCAGGGGACGGACCGCGCGGCGCTGGCCTCGTTCTTCGCGCCGGACGCGCGGGTGGTGTTCAGCGACGAGACGTACGACGGCCGCGCGGAGATCGACAGGCGCTGGCTGGCCGAGGACGTGGGCCGGGTGAGCGAGCTGGTGATGACGCCCGCCCACGTCACCGCCGACGGCGACCGCGTGACCGAGGCCGGCACGGTGACGCTCCTCTTCCGCGCGGCTGGCGGCGAGTCGCACGCCGAGCGCGGCACCTACGAGCACGTCTGGGCGCGCCAGCCCGACGGCACGTGGAAGCTGCAGACGGTGCACATGGACTCGCATCCCGCCCCGCCGCAGTGATCCGCTGAAAGAGGTTGTTTCACGCAGAGAAGCAGAGAAACAGAGAATTCCTCTCTGCTCCTCTGCTGCTCTGCGGGACCCCATCTTCTGAAGTCCGCGAAGGCGGGCTGCGTGCCGTTGTAGCCGCGAGGTAACCGTTCAGTTGGTCGGCAGGATATTGGGCGCGGGGGTGCCGGCGCGCAGGGCTGCGATGGAGCGAGCGACGAAGTCGAGCGGATGAATCCCTTGTTGCTGGCAGGTCGCGCTGATCGAGAGGATGCGCTCGGCGTAG
>NZ_DATIND010000055.1 GCF_035474595.1 Longimicrobium sp. | reverse complement strand
GACCATCTCCTGCGGCTGCGTCACTCGAAGCGCCTCAACCCCGACGACTTCGAGCGCGTCTGGAGCAACGCGCGGAAAGCCAGCTTCCAACTGGTGCCTCTTTCCTGATGTCAACGAAAAAGATTGCTATCAAGGATCTATCGCCGGTCTTGCACGTCATCATGGGAGATGCGGCGATGCTTCCTCGCGACCCGGATCACTCCGCGACCGCATCGAACACCATCAGCTCCCACGGAAAGCCGATCGCCGCGCGGTTCTGGCGGACGACGCGGAAGCCCGCGCCGCGCAGCAGCCCCGCCGCTTCCTCGCTCGAGTACATGCGGTGAAAGGGATTTCTGGAGATGCGGAGCGCCAGGTCGAGCGCCTTCATCCGCAGCGCGTCGCGGCACCAGTCGAGCAGGATGAACCGCCCGCCGCCGCGCAGCACCCGATGCACCTCCGCGAGCACGACCTCCGGCTCCGCCCAGTCGTGCAGCGCGGACGCGGAGACCACCGTGCCGAACGCCGCATCGCGGAACGGCAGCGCCGCCGCGTCGGCCGTCGCCAGCGCGGCGGGGAAGGGTACCGCCGCGAGCTTCGGCCGCGCCGCGAGCAGCATCTCCGGCGCCAGGTCCGCGCCCACGTAGCGGCCGGCACGCGCGCCCCACTCCGCCAGCCGCGGCGCCAGGTTCGCCGTCCCGCACGCCAGGTCGAGGACGTCGCCCGGCTCCGCCCCCGCGACGAACGGTCGCAGCAGCGCCATGCTCCCGGCGTTGTACGCCGCCCACCGCCGGTCGTACCGCGCCGCCAGCGCCGCATACTCGCTGCGCACGGACGATGTCATCGCGAACCCGCCGCGCGGCCGCGTCTCATCGAAGTCCGCGAAGGCGGCGCGAAGGCGGACTGTGTGCCGTTGTAGCCGCGAGTTCACTCGCATCTTTCACGAATGCGTAGGAATGGGGGGGAAGTTTCGGCGCGGATCCGCGGCTGACGTGCTCGGCCGGCTATAGATCCTTCGGCCTGCAAAAGCTTGTGCATGCTGCGCTTGCGGTGTGGGCGGCCTCAGGATGACGTCTCCTCTTTCTCTTGCGGATCATCTCCGAAACGCGAAGTGCGCCGGGCCGCGACGACCCAACGCACTTCCGCACTCCCGCACCTCACGCACTTCCGCCGTACCTCACATCCGCTTGTACGCCGGGCCGCTTCCGCCCTCGCGCGGCGTCCACCGCGGGCCGACGACGTCCGTGGCCTTGCAGTCGATGCAGTTGGGCGCGTTCACCACCAGGCGGTCGCCCTGGCGCTCGTAGACGCCGGCCGGGCAGACGTGCGAGTAGAAGTCGGCCACCTCGCCGCTCACGTCTTTCCCCACGATCAGGTGGCTGGGGATGTCGTCGCGCGTCTGGTTCCCGCTCTTGAACACCGCGTCCACCTTGCTGAACGTCAGCCGGTTGTCGGGAACGAACGGCTGCTCCGGCGCCACCGTGCGCTCGGCCTCGGCGTCGGCGTGCATGCTGATCTTCCCGCCGGGGACCTTGCCGCCGGTGATCGTCATCAGCCCCGCCTTGAAGCCGCCCACGAAGAAGCCGCTCTTGAACGCCAGCCGCATGTTGCGCGTGCGGTACAGATCCTCGCGGATGTAGCTCTGGTCCACCGAGCGGTCGTACGCGGCCAGCCCCGTCTGCGACACGTCGCCCGCCTTCAGCCCGTCGAAGATGGCGCGCGCGGCGTAGATCCCGCTCTGCATGGCGTAGTGGATCCCCTTCAGCGACGGCACGTCCACGAAGCCGGCGGTGTCGCCCACCATCACCACCCCGTCGCCGGTGCGGCGCTGCGGCAGGGCGTAGAAGCCGCCCTCGGGGATCGTCTTGGCCCCCCACTCCACCATCTCGCCGCCCTCCAGGTACTTCCGGAAGAACGGGTGCAGCTTCATCCGCTGGAAGAGCTGGTGCACGTCCAGCGTGCTCGACTTGTAGTCGAGGCCGACGACGAGGCCGAGGGCGACCAGGTTCGGCTCCAGCGCGTACATGAAGCTCCCCCCGAAGGCATCGCGCGGAAGCGGCCACCCCAGCGTGTGCACGATCCCCTCGAACGGCACCTTCGTCTCCCACAGCTCCTTCACCCCCAGCGCGAAGATCTGCGGGTTCTCCGACCCGATTCCCTGCCACTCGCGGTACGCCTGCCCCAGCGGCCCGCGCGTCCCCTCGGCCAGCACGGTGACGCGCGCGGTCAGGTCGGTCGGCGGCTCGGCGCCCGCGCCCGGAGTGCCGTCGCGCTTCAGCCCCGAGGGCGTGGTGCGGCAGCCGATCACCTTCTGCCCGTCGACCAGCAGCGCATCGACCGGGAAGCCGGGAAGGACGTTGATCTCCAGCTCCTCGGCCTTCGTCCCCAGCCACCGCACGATCTCGCAGATCGAGGCGATGTAGTTGCCGTGGTTCTTCATCGGCGGGGGCGTGGGCAGGCGGATCTGGCCGTTCTCGCGCAGCAGCAGCACCTGCTCCCTGCGCACCTCGCCGCGGAAGGGAAAGTCGGTGTCCTTCATCTCCGGGAACAGCTCCCGGAAGGCACGCGGGTTCACCACCGCGCCGGAGAGGTTGTGCTCGCCCAGCGTGGCCGCCTTGTCCAGGATGGCGATCTGCAGCCCGCCCAGATCGCCCCCCGCCTCGCCATCCTTCTTCGCCAGCCGCGCCAGCTCGATGGCGCACGCCAGCCCGGCGGGCCCGGCGCCCACGATCACCACGTCCATCTCCAGCGCCTCGGCGTCGGGTGCCTCGGCCAGGATCAGGCGCTCGCGCGGCAGCGCGGGCTGGTGGACGACGGGTAGGATGCGGTCAGCCATCGTGTCGTTCTCCGACGCGGTTCGGATGCGGTTCGATCGATCGGGCTCAGGAACGGCGCGGAAGATACGGAACGCGCGCGGACGCCGCAAAGCCGGAGCGCCCACGCTCGCACTTTCGCACCCTCGCACTTTCGCACATCCCGCTCTCGCGCTGTCTCACCACGGTACGACGGGCTTCGGGCGTGTTTGGCGCCGAGGCGCCAAACCGGGCTGCGCGCGCGGTAGGCAACGATACGACCGTTGCCAACCGCGCCGGGCCCGCGGCGGCCCGCCCGGCATCCCCGTGGACGGGCGTTCCGGCGAGGCGGGCCGCCGCGTTCCCGGCCCTCCGGGCGCGCATCCCTTCTATGAGCACGCGCCGGTGTCAAGGGCCTGGAGGAGGGCAAAACCCGCCTCAGGGGCAGTTGTGCGTCTTTCTGCCCCACTGCGATTCAATGGCACCGCCGCACTGCGGGCCGC
>NZ_DATIND010000054.1 GCF_035474595.1 Longimicrobium sp. | reverse complement strand
TGACGCCGATCTCGGCGGCGCCCGGCTGGCAGCCGGGACGCGCGCTGGGTGGCGTGGACGGCCGCATCCCCGACCTGGTGCGCTTCTGCGTGGAGCAGGGGACGCTGGCACCCTCCGCCGGCAATCGCCAGCCGTGGCGCTTCTCGTGGGACGGCGAGCGGCTGTGGGTGCTGCACGACCGCGGCCGCTCGGCCTCGCTGCTCGACCCCAACCACCGCGCGGCGCACCTGGCGCTCGGGGCGGCGGTCGAGAACGTGGCCGTGGCCGCCGCGCACCGCGGCATCCGCGCGCGCACCGAGACCTTCCCGCGCCCGCGCGACCCGTCGGTGGCCGCCGCCATCACCTTCGAGGCGGCGGACGAGGGGGTGGACGACGACGCCGCGCTCTTCCCGCTGCTCGCGGAGCGCCTCACCAACCGCCGCGTGGCGCGCCGCGTCCCGCTGAGTGCGGGCGCCATGACGCAGCTGGCCGACGCCGCCCGGGTGCGCGGCGCGCGGCTGGACCTGCTGACGGGCGACGAGGAGCTGGCCGAGCTGGCCCGCGTCGTGGGCGCGGGCGAGCGGATCCGCCACCTCACCCGCGAGCTGCACCGCGAGATGGTGGACGAGCTGCGCTGGAGCCGCGACGAGGCGCTCCGCGCGGGCGACGGCATTCCGGTCGACGCGCTGGAGATGACGGCGCGCGAGCGGGCGGCGCTGAGGGTGGCGGCGCGGCCGGAGGTTGCGGCGGCGCTGCGCGAGCTGGGCGGCGGGCGCGTGTTCCAGGAGCGCACGGAGCGGTCGGTGCTGCGCTCCTCGGCCGTGGGGCTGGTGACGGTGGGCGGCATCGCGCCGGCGTCGGCGCTGCGCGGCGGGCGCGCGGTGGAGCGGGTGTGGCTCACGGCGGCGGGGCTGGGGCTCGCCTTCCAGCCCGTCACGTCGCTGGTCTACATGTTCGAGATGCTGGACGGCAGCGCCGCCACCGTCTTCTCCGCGCGCGAGCGCGAGGAGCTGCGCGGCCTGCGGGCGCGCTTCGACGCGCTCTTCCGGGCGGCGGAGGGAAACACGCGGCTGATGCTCTTCCGCGTGGCGGTGGCCGGAGCGCCCAGCGCCCGCGCGCCACGCTTGCCGCTGGAGTCGGTGCTCACCTGGGGCCGCCCCGCCATGGCGGCCTGACCACGCGCGCCGGCGCGGCAGAACGCCCGCGCGCCGGCTCTGATCGCGATCACATTCGGGCTGATGGCATACATGAGCGAGCCGGACGCGGTGGGCGCGCCCGGCTCGTTCCAGTGGAGATCTGGCGGGACAGGGAGAGGGACGGAAGCGCGGTGGAAGGCGGCTGAAGCCGCATCAACAACTACGGAAAGCCTCGCAAACTGCGCGAGGCTTCAACAGCATATCGGACGGGCGCAGAAGCTCGTGCTCACGCGGATGCCAGCCTGCGCAGCAGGCTTCCCGTGGTTGTTGCCGTGGCTCCAACCGCCCTTGGGATCTCGTGGGCTGTCGAGATCTCCGGGCCTCGAGGAGAACTCGATCTCGGAAACTTCGGGGATCAGGGAATCCCCATCACCTTGTGCGTCTGCACGGACAGGCGCCACGGCGGACCTAGCTCCATCACCGCGCGCACCGTCTCGGCGTAGTTGGGCCCACCGTTGCCGGGGATGTCGATCGGCTGCAGGAAGTAGTGCCCGAAGCGTGTCCCCTCGGCGATGCGGCGCACCGCCTCCACGTTGGGGGTGATGCCGGGTGCGCTGGTGCCGGAGAAGAGCAGCTTCAGCTCGTCTCCCTCCTTCTGCGCGAACCCGGCCTGCTTGGGGCTGATGGTGAGCCAGTCGACGAGCGACCGGTCCACCGGCCGCGAGCCGTTGGATTCCATGGAGATGCGGTAGCCGCGCGCCCGCAGCGCGTCGGAGAGCGGCCGGTCCAGCTGCAGGCTCGGCTCGCCGCCCGTTGCCACGAGCAACAGCCCGGGCCGCTCGCCGCCGAACCCCTCGTCCGCGGCCTGCCGGACCAGCGCCAGCGTGCCCTCCACGTCCTCGGTGTAGACCGCCTTCACCCAGTCGGTGTCGCACCACGGGCACACGTCGTAGCCCAGGTTGCACCCCGCGAAGCGCAGGAAAACCGAGGGCGTCCCGGCCTGCGCGCCCTCGCCCTGCAGGGTGGCGAACACTTCCCTGATCCCGTACCGCTTAGCCATTCGTTTCCGCCACCGAGACCCGAATTCCACTCCGGAACAAGCCGGTTCCTGAAGATACACCCGCCCGAACGCCCACTCCATAGCGCTCCCGGGCGGATTTCGCACCACTTGGAGCCATCTCCCACGACCTGCAACGGGAGATGGGACGCCCATGTCCCATGAGGTGTCCTCCCCAGGTCCCATCGCCCCACCCGTGCCAAGCCCCACAAAAAGCCAAGTCATTGCTGCACAACGAGATGCCATCAGGGGAACGGATGGCCCCGCAGTTGCTTTCTCCCGTAGGCGAAGAACGGGGGGACAGCGTCCGCAGGACCCTGGCAGTATCAAAAACTCGAGAACCCGCAGTACCAGCCCGCCCAGTCTTACCGCAGCACTTCCCCGCCCCCGACGCCCTCGGCGCTGCCCGACCCCCGCTTGAAGGCCCGGAGCCACCCGGCTCCGGGCCTTCCCCTTTGGGGGTGCGAAAGTGCGGCTCCCCCGGCATCCGCGCCGCCCTCTCCCCGCGCCCGAGAGCGCTCGCCCTCTCCCGTACCGGGCGAGGGGGGCTGTCCGGCACGGGCGCACCCTGCAGCCCCTGCTCACGCCAAAGTTTCCCCATGCCGGTGATGCCTGATAGCTACCTCTCCCGGTACGGGAGAGGTGGACGGCCTAAGCCGGCCGGAGAGGGCGCGATGCCGCGGAGACGCGAAGAAGCCCGGGCTCGCACCCGGGCTCCGCATCGCCCCAACCTCGGCATCGCATGACCCCGCAGAGCGGGAGCAGTTCCGTACTCTCGTACTTTCATACTCCCGCACTGCGGTCGATCAGTTCGCCGCGCCGGCACCCGCGGTCTTGGCCGCCCGCGCTTCCGCGCGCTCGGCCTTGCGGCGCGCACGGCCGCTCTCGCGCGTGTCCTCCAGCTCGGCCAGGAACTTCTCGCTCGCCGTGGCGAAGGCACCCTCCTGGCGCAGCTCGGTCAGCAGCACGCCCGTGAACTCCTGCACCGCGCGGCGCAGCGAGCTGTCGCTGGCGTAGCCGCAGGTGTAGGCCACGGAGAGCACCGTCTGGCCGGGGTCGTCCAGCAGCTCGCAGGCAAGGAGCACGCGCATCCAGGCCAGCACGCGGCGTGGCGGCGGCAGGTCCGCCTGCTCGGCCCAGCGCAGCAGCGTGCGCTCGGAAAGGCGCAGGCTGGCGGCCAGGTCGCGCCCGTGGCCGCCCTCGGCCACCACCTCGGCGGCGGCCATCAGCAGCGTCCGCGCGCGCCCGCTCAGCGTGGGCGGCAGCGAGCGCTCCAGCAGGCTCTGCAGCGGCCGCCCCTGCGCCGAGCGAAGGCGGCGGCTGATCGCCTCGAGGGTGTCTTCCTCATCCAGCGCGATCACCTCCTTCACCCCCCACTCGCCCAGCGTGCGCAGGTCGCGCACGCGCTGGCGCTTCACCTCCAGCGCGGCGATCACGGTGGCCGTGGGGTACTCCCACAGCAGCGAGCGCAGGTCGGGCGCGAGCTCGGCCTCGGCGCCGTAGCTGTGGGTGTACGGGTCCACCACCACCAGCGCGGCGGGCGGGGCCTCCTTTAGCGCCGTGCGCAGTCCGTCCCAGTCGTTCACGAACTGGCTCTTGAAGCGCTGGCTCCCGATCCGGCGCAGGCGTTCCTTGAACACCGCGTCGGAGTGGAGGACGATGAGGGGGCGTAGAACGGGCTGCATATCCTGTCGTTCCTGGTTCCGGTCAACGTACCGGTGTCGGGTCGCGTCATACGCGAGACGTACATCAAGCTAACCGATCCGTCCCCCGCAGTCCAGAGCTTTCTCACGGAGAGCGCGGGGGACGGAGATCGCTCGGCGAGGTCCGCCGCGTCTCCGCACCTCCATGTGCGGACCGGGAGCGCCGTCCCGGTCGACAGGCTTGGAGCCGCGTTCCGATGCCCGGGCGAGCACGCGCGTCAGCCGGAAAAGCAGATGTTTTTCGGCGGAGCGTGCGCGCCTCAGAGGACCATCCATTCGCGCCTATCTCGTTGTGGCCACGACGTTTCGTCCCGCGGTGTATTCTGTGTATCAGTTTCCCGCGCGTCCCTTGCACTGTGCCAATCCGCTTGTTATTCTTGCCGACCGCGGCGGAGGGAGGGTGGTTCCCAGCCCCGTTTCCATCGCGCCATCGCAGGTACACCGGCCGCACGGACGCCCGCCGTCCATGCCCACCCCGCCCCGCGGCCGGGTTCCCAGAACGCGAATTCTTTCACGCGGCACTTCCACCCGCCGCCTGCCTCCGCCGTCAGTGGCGGGGATAGCAGAGGTCCATCGATGGCTCCCGATCCGTCTCCGTTCGCCTCGCGTTCCACCCCCGCGCCACCCGCGGCCGCCGATCCGGCGCTCGCCGCGCTGCCGCTGGCCGCCTGGACGCGCGACCTGCGCCCCTCCACCATCGCCGCCATGATGGGGCACATGGCGCGGCCCGGCGTCATCTCCTTCGCCCTGGGCCTTCCCGCGCCGGAGCTCTTTCCGGTCGACGACTACGTGGCCGCGGCGGAGCGCGTCCTCCGCTCCGACACCGGCGCGCTGCAGTACCGCGCGCAGCATCTCCCGCTGAAGGAGCAGGTGGTGGAGCTGATGGCGCGCCGCGGCGTGCGCTGCCGCGCGGAGCAGGTGTTCCTGACCACCGGCGCGCAGCAGGCGCTGGCGCTCCTCGCCCGGCTCTTCCTGGAGCCCCGCGGGCAGGTGATCTGCGAGCGGCTGGTCTACATGGGCTTCCAGCAGGTGATCGAGCCGTACCAGCCGCGCGTCCTCCCCGTTGCCAGCGACCTGGAGACGGGGCTGGACGTGGACCGCGTGGAGAAGCACCTGCGCGACGGCGCGCGGCCGGCGTTCATCTACTGCATCACCGACGGCCACAACCCGCTGGGGGTCAGCGTCAGCCTGGAGAAGCGCATCCGCCTGGCCGAGCTGGCGCGCACGTACCGCGTGCCGGTGATCGAGGACGACGCGTACGGGCTGCTGCACTACGGCGATCCGCTTCCGCCGCTGCGGGCGATGGAGGACCGCTGGGTCTTCCACGTGGGCTCGTTCAGCAAGGTGATGGCGCCCGGCTTCCGCTGCGGCTGGGCCGTGGTCCCCGAGGAGCTGGTGCCGATGCTGGGGTGCGCCAAGGACGGCGCCGACATCGACACCTCCACCTTCGCGCACCGCCTGGTTTCCGAGTACCTGCGCGCCGGCGGCTTCGACGCGCACCTGGAGCGCGTCCGCGGCGCCTACCGCGAGCGGCGCGACGCCATGCTGGCCGCGCTGGCCCGCCACTTCCCCGCGGGCACGCGGTGGAGCGTGCCCCGCCACGGCGCGCTGGTCTGGGCCGAGCTCCCCGAAGGCTTCGACACCGGCGCGCTGCTGATGCCCGCGCTGGAGGGCGAGGACGTGGCCTTCGTTCCCGGCACCGCCTTTTCGTTCGACGGGCGCGGCGGCACGCGGGGGATGCGGCTGAACTTCAGCTTTCCCCCGGTCGCGCAGATCGAGGACGGGATCGCGCGGCTGGGCCGCGTGATCCGCGACCACCGCCCGCGCGCGGCGGCCTGAGCTCTCCCCGCGCCGGGAGATCCGCATCTCCCGGCGCACGCAGTCTCCCCCTCAGCAGGTCCCCACCCGCGGCGCCGCCCACCGGCGCGCGGCCGATGCCCGAGCAGGCCTTTCAGCCCCCCGACGGCCGCCATCCACAACGGCGGGCGCGGCGCGGGCACCCCCGAAACGCCCCCTGCCGACGGATGGCCCGATGACCGCGACCGACCTTTCCACCAGCTGCATCCACCCGCTCTTCGAAACCCGGGCCGCGGCGCACCCCGCCCGCGACGCGCTGCGCTGGCGCGGCGAGACCCTCGCCTACGCGGAGCTGGACGCGCGCGCCAACCGCCTCGCCCACCACCTCCGCGCGCTCGGCGCCGGGCCGGAAGTCGCCGTCGGCGTCTTCCTTCCCCGCACCCCGGACCTCGTGGCCGCCCTCCTCGCCGTGCTGAAGGCGGGGGCGGCGTACGTCCCGCTCGACCCCGCGTATCCCCCGGAACGCGTGGAGTACATGCTGGGCGACACCCGCGTCCCCGTGCTGATCACCACCGCGGCGCTGGCCGAGCGCGTCCCCCACTTCGGCGGCGCGATCGTCCGCGTGGACGCGGACGCGGCGGAGATCGCGGCGCGCCCGGCCGAGTCCCCCGCCGCCGCCGTCCACCCCGAGAACCTGGCCTACGTCATCTACACCTCCGGGTCGACGGGACGGCCCAAGGGGGTGCAGATCGAGCACCGCAACACCGTGCCCGTGCTGCGCTGGCTGAAGGAAACGGTGTCGGACGACGAGCGCGCCTCGGTGCTGGCCTCCACCTCCGTCTGCTTCGACGTCTCCATCGCGGAGATCTTCGGCACGCTCTGCTGGGGCGGCACGCTCGTCCTGGTCGAGAACGCCCTCTCCCTCGCCGCCCTCGGCGAGCCGGTGACGACCGTGGCGATGGTGCCCAGCGCGGCGGCCGAGCTGCTGCGGATGGGCGCGATCCCCGACTGCACGCGCACCTTCCTGCTGGGCGGCGAGCCGCTGCGCAACGAGCTGGCGCAGCGGCTGTACGCGCTGGGCCACGTGGACCGCGTGCTGAACCTCTACGGGCCGACGGAGGACACGACCTACTCCACCTGCAAGGAGGTGGAGACGGGGCGCGAGCGGGCGATGACGGTCGGCCGCCCGGTCCGCGGCACCATGGCGCGCGTGCTGGACGAGGCCATGCGGCCGGTGTGGGACGGGGATACGGGCGAGGTGTGGATGGCCGGCGCCGGCGTCACCCGCGGCTACCTTGGCGCGCCGGCGATGACGGCGGAGCGCTATCGCCCCGACCCGCTGGGCGGCCCCGGCGCGCGGATGTACCGCACCGGCGACCTGGGGCGCGTGCTGCCCGACGGCGACCTGGAGTGCCTGGGGCGGATGGACCACCAGGTGAAGGTGCGCGGCTTCCGCGTGGAGCCGGGAGAGATCGAGACCGCGCTGGCCGCGCACCCCGCCGTGCGCGAGGCCGTGGTCACCGCGTGGGAGGACCGCGGCGAGAAGCGCCTGGCGGCCTACGTGGTTCCCGAGGGCGCCGCGCCGGGGACGGCCGAGCTGCGCGAGCACCTGCGCGGCCGCGTTCCCGAGTACATGGTGCCGGACGCGTTCACCTTCCTCTCGGACCTTCCACACACGCCCAACGGCAAGGTCGACCGGCTGGCGCTCCCCGCGCCGCGGCCCGACCGCGAGGGCTCGGGCGAGTACGTGGCACCGCGCACCCCCGAAGAGGCGGCGCTGGCGCGCATCTGGTGCGAGGTGCTGGGCATCGACCGGGTGGGCGTGCGCGACGACTTCTTCGAGCTGGGCGGCCACTCGCTGCTGGCCACGCAGATCGCCGCGCGGGTGCGGCAGCAGATGCAGCTGGAGCTGCCGCTGGGAACGCTCTTCGCCATGCCCACGGTGGAGGAGCTGGCGCGGCAATTGGCGGACGCGGCGGCGCCGGTCCCGTCCTCGACGCAGATCCCCCGGGCCCCGCGCGACCGGCCGCTCCCGCTGTCGTATCCGCAGGAGACCGTCTGGTTCTTCCAGCACCTGAAGCCGGACATGCGCTCCTACAACTTCCAGGCGACGGTGCGCATCCGCGGCGCGCTGGACGCGGAGGCGCTGCGGGCCGCGCTGGAGGAGATCGTCCGCCGCCACGAGATCTTCCGCACGGTCTTCCCCGCGGTCGACGGCGCCCCCGCGCAGGTCGTCCAGGAGCCGTGGCCCGTCCATCTCCCCGTCGAGGACCTCTCCCATCTCGAAGTGGACGAGCAGCGGGGGGAGATGGAGCGGCGAATGAAGGAGGAGTTCCGCCGCCCGTTCCACATCGACGCGCTGCCGCTGGTGCGGTGGACGCTCTTCAGGATGGACGAAGACGAGCACGTCCTTCTCGCCATCGAGCAGCACCTCGTCCACGACGGGTGGAGCTTCGGCGTCTTCCTGCGCGAGCTCACCGCGCTCTACCCCGCCTTCGCCCGCGGCGAATCTCCCGATCTCGCCCCGCCCGCCGTGCAGTTCGCCGACTACGCGGCCTGGCAGCGCGCATGGATGCAGACCGACGAGGCGCGCGAGCACCTGGAGTGGTGGAAGCACCGGCTCGCGGGCGTGGCGCCCGTGCTGGAGATCCCCGCCGACCGCCCGCGCCCGGCGGAGATGAGCTTCCGCGGCAGCAGCCACCGCGTGCGCCTCCCCAAGGAGCTCTACGAGGCGGCGGACGCGTTCAGCCGGCGGCACGGGGTCACGCTGTTCATGACGCTCTTCGCCGCCTTCGAGGCGCTGATGCACCGCTACACCGGCGAGACGGACTTCTGCGTGGGCAGCGGCGTGGCCGGGCGGCGGCTGCGGGAAACCGAGGACCTGATCGGGATGATGGTCAACACCATCCCCATCCGCGCCGACGTGAGCGGCGACCCCGCGTTCGAGGAGCTGGTGGAGCGCGTCCGCACCGCCGCGGTGGAGACCTACCAGCACCAGGACGTCCCCTTCGTGGAGATCGTGGGCGCCGTGCACCCCGAGCGCTCGCGCGGCCACCTTCCCGTCTTCCAGGTCGCCTTCAACTTCCACCACGCCCCGTACCCCGAGCTGCGGCTGGGAGGCGCGGAGATCGAGATCGAGGAGGGGCTGGGGAACGAGAGCGCCAAGTTCGACCTGAACATCATCGTCATCCCCCGCGCCCACCAGCACGCGGGAAGCGAGGTGGTGATGATCTGGGAGTTCGCCGAGGACCTGTTCGACGCGGCAACCGTGCGGCGGATGATCGGCCACTTCGAGGCCGTGCTGGGATCCGCGCTGGCCGACCCCTCCACCCGCGTCTCGCGGCTCCGCATGCTCCCCGTGGAGGAGGAGCGCGGCGTGCTGGCCCTCGCCGGGCGCGCGGCCCCCTTCCCGCGCGAGGCCACGCTGCACGGGCTGGTCGCCGGGCAGGCGCGGGAGCGGCCCGACGCGGCGGCGATCGAGCACGGCCCCCGCACCGTCACCTACGCCGAGCTGGAGACGGCGGGAGACGGGGTCGCCGCCGCGCTGCGGAAGCTGGGCGTGCGCGCGGAGGACCGCGTGGCCGTGGCCATGGAGCGCTCGGCGGAGCTGGTGATGGGGATCCTGGGCGCGCTGAAGGCGGGCGCCGCCTACGTCCCGCTCGACCCCGAGTACCCGGCGGAGCGGCTGGCCTTCATGCTGGCCGACTCCGGCGCGAAGGCGCTGGTCGTCCGCGACCGCGTTCCCGCCACCCTCGCCGGGTGGAGCGGCCCCGTGGTCTCCCTCGCCGCGCTGGGGAACAGGTCGGGAAAATCCGGCATGTCGCCCGATCTCGATTCGCAGGCGGCCGCGTACGTCGTCTACACCTCCGGGTCCACCGGGAAGCCGAAGGGGAGCGTGATCTCGCACCGCGCGGCCGTGCGCCTGGTCCGCGGCGCCGACTACCTGCAGCCGCGCGCGGGCGACCGGATGGGGCACGCCGCGGCGCCGTCGTTCGACGCGGCCGCGTGGGAGATCTGGGCGCCGCTCGCCAACGGCGGCACCCTGGTCGTCATCGACCGCGACGACCTGCTGTCGCCGCAGCGCCTGGGCGCGCTGATCCGCGCAAGGCGGGTGAACGCGCTGTTCCTGACCACCGCGCTCTTCAGCCAGGTGGCGCACGAGGCGCCCGGCACCTTCGCCCCGCTGCGCGACCTGCTCACCGGCGGCGAGGCGGCCGATCCGGCGGCCTTCCGGCGCGTGCTGGAGGCGTGCCGGGGAACGCGGCTGGTGAACATGTACGGCCCCAGCGAGAACTCCACCTACGCGTCGTGGCACGAGGTGAAGAGCGTCCCCGACGCGGCCGCGTCGGTCCCCATCGGCGGCCCGGTGGCCAACACCACGCTGTACGTGCTGGACGCCTCGCTCCGCCCTGTCCCCTCCGGCGTCCCCGGCGAGCTGTATGTGGGCGGCGAGGGACTGTCGCGCGGCTACCTGGGGCGGCCGGGGCTCACCGCGGCCGTCTTCCTCCCCAACCCGTTCGCCGCCGCGCCGGGCGCGCGGATGTACCGGACCGGCGACCGCGTGCGCTGGCACGGCGGCGCGCTGGAGTTCCTGGGGCGCGCCGACCACCAGGTGAAGATCCGCGGCTTCCGCGTGGAGCCGGGGGAGATCGAGGCGGTGCTGCAGCATCACCCCTCCGTGGGCGAGGCCGTCGTCGTCGCGCGCGAGGACGTGCCCGGCGAGCGCTACCTGGCCGCGTACGTGGCGCCCACGGCGTGGCGGGCCATCTCCGTCCCCGAGCTGCGCGAGCACCTGGGCGGGCGCCTTCCCGCGTGGATGGTTCCCGCGGCCTTCGTGGTGATGGACGCGCTGCCGAAGACGCCGGGCGGCAAGGTGGATCGCCGCGCCCTGCCGATGCCGGACGCCGCCGCCGCGCACGACGAGGGCACCGCCTTCGCCGCCCCGGAGACGGAGACGGAGCGCGCGGTGGCGGAGATCTGGCGCGAGGTGCTGGGGCTGGACCGCGTGGGGGCGACGGACGACTTCTTCGACCTGGGCGGGCACTCGCTGAAGGCCACGCGCATCCTCACCCGCGTGGGCGCGCGCCTCGGCGTGGAGCTCCCCGTCGGCGTGATCTTCGACCACCCCACCGTCCGCGGGATCGCCGCGCTGGTGGACGAGCGCCGCGCCGCCGCCGCCGAGCCCGACGACGAGCTGCTGGCCTGGCTGGAGAACCTGAGCGAGGAAGAAGCCGAGCGCCTGCTGGCCGACCGCGCCGGCGGCGGGTGATTCGGTCGATGGCGGATACGGAGCGGGCGCTTGTACCGGCGTCCTCTCCGTGTCCGTCCTCCCCGCTCCCCGGGCGACGCAAGGCGGCTTCGCATGCGTGCACTTCGTAACCAATTCCGTGGGCGGGCGGGGAGGTTTCAAAAAGCTCGCTAAACGTGTTAGATTGGTCGCCTCCCGCCGCCCCGTCGTGGAAACGGATGGCGGGAGGGAGGAACCGCCGCCGATCTCCCGGCCCGTCCGGGCGTGCGCCCGCCGGACGGGCTTCGCGACCCCTGGACCCCGATGAAGCCAGACGGCACCCCACCCCTGCGCCAGAGCCTCGGCGAGCTGCGCCCCTTCCTGATCGTGTGGGCGGGGCAGCTGGTGAGCGCGCTGGGTTCGGGGCTCACCGCGTTCGCCGTGGCGGTGGTGGTGTACCAGCGCACCGGCTCGGCCGAGGCGTTCGGGCTGCTGATGTTCGCCTGGATCTTCCCGGCGCTGGTCCTTTCCCCGGTGGCGGGAGCGCTGGTGGACCGCTGGGACCGGCGCCGCCTGCTGATCGTGGCCGACACCGGCTCGGGGCTGCTCACGCTGGCCACCGCCGCGCTGGTGCTGAACGGGCACTTCGAGGTCTGGTACCTGTTCGTGACCTCGGCGCTGGCCTCGGCCATCGCCTCGTTCCAGGACCCGGCGCTCACCGCCGCCGTGGCGGCCATCGTGCCGCGCAGCCAGTACGGCCGCGCCATCGGCCTGCTGCAGGTGATGCAGCCGGTGAGCATGATCGTGGCGCCCGTCATCGCCGGCGTGCTGATCGCCACCATCGGGCTGGGCGGGATCATGGCCATCGACGGCGCCACCTACCTGGCCGCCGTCGGCGGGCTGGTCTGGGTTGCCATTCCCTCGCCCCGGCAGGCGCCGTCCACGGAGGACGCGGCCGCCGGAGCGCGCGCGGCGCTGCGGCGCTTCGTGGCCGAGGCGGCGGTGGGGTGGCGCTTCGTGCGCGAGCGACCGGGGCTGCTGGGGTTGCTGGTGTGCATCGCCCTGGTGAACTTCTGGGTCTCGTTCGTGAACCCGCTGCTGGCGCCCATGGTGCTGAGCTTCACCACGCCGGTGCAGTTCGCCGCGGTGCAGGCGTCGGTGGGCGTGGGCGCGGTGCTGGGCGGCATCGCCATGGGCGCGTGGGGCGGCCCGCGCAACCGCATCGCCGGCGTGCTGGCCGCCATCGTGGTCATCGGCGTGACCATGGCGGGGCTGGGGATCCGCTCCATCCCCGTCATCGCCGGGCTCCTTTTCGTGTGGGCCGCGGTGTCGCCGCTGATGCTGACCAGCGGCATGTCGATCTGGATGACCAAGACGCCGCAGGAGCTGATGGGGCGCGTGGCGGCCGTGCGGCGGATGGTGCTGATGTCCATGATCCCCGTGGCGGTGCTGGTGGCCGGGCCGCTGGCCGAGCGCGTGTTCGAGCCGCTGATGATGCCGGGCGCCGCCCTGGCCGCGAGCGCCGGCGCGCTGATCGGCGTGGGGAAGGGGCGCGGCGTGGCGCTGATGTTCATCCTCCTGGGCGTGCTGGTGGTGCTCACCGCCGCCGGGGGATGGCTGGTGCCCTCCATCCGCCACGTGGAGCGCGACGTCCCCGACGCGCCGCACCCGCACCCCGACGGCGAGCCGGTGCCCGAGGCGCCGCCGGTTCCCGAGCTGGCCGCCGCCGACTGACGGCGGCCGCTGATGCAGTTCTCACCCCGATCCATCCGAAACCAGCAGGAGCGCGAGATGAGCGACGAACGCGAGGATACCACCATCTACATGGCGGTGGTGAACGACGAGGAGCAGTACTCCATCTGGCCGGCCGACCGCGAGCTGCCGCTGGGGTGGAAGGACACCGGGAAGCACGGGCTGAAGCCCGAGGTGCTGGCCTGGATCGAGGAAGTGTGGACCGACATGCGTCCCAAGTCGCTCCGCGACAAGATGCAGGCGGCGGGGCTGGAGTAAGCTCCGTGTGCGACGGGCGTTCCGGCCACGAGCCGGACGCCCGCGCGCCCCGCCCGCCCGACGGACTCCAAATCGAACGCAGAACGGAAGAGGAATGTCAGAGAACCAGGCGGCGCCGCGCACCGTGGGTGTGGTGGGCGCCGGGGTGATGGGCGTGGGGGTGGCGCAGAACCTGGCGCAGACCGGCCACCGCGTGATCCTGCTGGACGTGAGCGACGAGGTGCTGGCCCGCGCGCGCGCCGAGATCGAGAAGGGGCTGCGCTTCCACGGGATGTTCACGAAGCAGAAGACGGCCGGCCCCGCGCCCGCCGAGGTGCTGGCGCGCATCGACTTCACCACCAGCTACGACGGCTTCGCCGCGGCGGACTTCGTCATCGAGAACGTCACGGAGAAGTGGGAGCTGAAGAGCCCCGTCTACCCCGTGCTCGACCGCGTCTGCCCGCCGCACGCCTGCTTCGCGGCCAACACCTCCGCGTACTCCATCACCCGCATCGGCTCGCTGACGCAGCGGGCGGACCGGGTGCTGGGGATGCACTTCATGAACCCCGTTCCGCTGAAGCCCACGGTGGAGGTGATCCGCGCCTTCCACACGTCGCAGGCCACCATCGACACCGCGCAGGCGCTGCTCGGGGCCATGGGGAAGGAGGGGATCGTGGTCAACGACATGCCCGGCTTCGTCAGCAACCGCGTGCTGATGCTGACCATCAACGAGGCCGTGTGGCTGGTGCAGGACCAGGTGGCCGCCGCCGAGGACGTGGACCGCATCTTCAAGACCTGCTTCGGGCACAGGATGGGGCCGCTGGAAACGGCGGACCTGATCGGGCTGGACACCATCCTGTACAGCGTCGAGGTGCTCTACGAGAGCTACAACGACAGCAAGTACCGCCCCTGCCCGCTGCTGAAGAAGATGGTCGATGCCGGCCTGCACGGCCGCAAGAACGGCCGCGGCTTCTACGACTACGGTGTCTGAGCCGCGGTCCCCAAATCCCGGCGCGACTGTCGACGCGCCGGGATCGGCCGTGAGCGCCGATGCCGCATACCGAGCGGACCAGCCTCGCGCAGTTTGCGAGGCTTCCCGTAGTTGTTGCTGCGGCTTCAGCCGCCGGTGAGGGGTCCGGCCGCGATCGAATCTGCTCGTCCCGCCGATCGTCCGGGTGGCGGGGGCAACACCACAACACTTCGAGGAATGCAGGATGAACGACGAAGAGATCCGTACGAAGCTGCGCGCGTTCGTGGGCCGCTTCTTTCGCGGGCATGACCTTCAGGACGGGGAAGACTTCTTCGCCAGCGGCTTCGTGAACTCCATGTTCGCCATGCAGCTGGTGCAGTTCGTGGAGAGCGACTTCGGCGTCACGGTCGATTCCGACGATCTGGACATCGACAACTTCCGCTCGATCGACGCGCTCTCGGCGTTCGTGGAGCGCAAGCTGGGCGCGCCCGCGGCGTGACCGCCCTGTCCGCGCCGCCCGTGGACGCCGTCCCCGAGCCCGCGCTCCGCATGGACCTTGGACCCGCGCAGGAGGCGGCGCGCGCGGAGTTCGCCGCGTTCGCCGACGCGCACGTGGCGCCGCACGCCGGCGCGTGGGACCGCGCGGGCATCACCCCGCCCGACGCCATCCGCCGCCTCGCGGAATCCGGCTGGCTGGGCGCCGTCGTCCCGTGCGAGCAGGGCGGCGCGGGGATGGGCTGGGTGACGTTCGGGCTGCTGAACGAGGAGCTGGGCCGCGCCTGCTCGTCGCTGCGCTCGCTGCTGACCGTGCACAGCATGGCCTCGTACGCCGTGCTGCGCTGGGGCTCGCGCGCGCAGAAGGAGCGCTGGCTCGGCCCCCTCGCGCGCGGCGAGGCGATCGGCGCCTTCGCGCTCAGCGAGCCCAACGTGGGCAGCGACGCCTCCGCGGTGGAGACGGTCGCGACGGCGGATGGCGATGGGTACGTGCTGCGCGGCACGAAGAAGTGGACCACGTACGGGCAGATCGCCGACGTCTTCCTCCTCTTCGCCAAGCTGGAGGGGAAGCCCGTCGCCTTCCTGCTGGAGCGCGGCACGCCGGGGTTCCAGACGGTGCCGCTGGAGATCGCCGGGACGCGCGCGTCGATGCTGGCCGAGCTGCGCCTGGACGGCTGCCGCGTGCCCAGGGAGGCGCGCCTCGGCGGCGCCGGCTTCGGACTGGCGATCGCCGTGGCCACGCTGGAGGTGGGGCGCTACAGCGTGGCCTGCGGCTCGGCGGGGATCGTGCGCGCCTGCCTGGATGCGTCGCTGGCGTACGCGGCCACGCGCCAGCAGTTCGGCGCGGCGATCGGCGAGCACCAGCTGGTGCAGCGGATGCTGGCGAACATGACCGCCGATCAGCGCGCCGCGCACTCGCTGTGCATGCGCGCCGGCTGGCTCCGCGACCAGGTCGACCCCGCGGCCGCGCACGAGACCTTCATCGCCAAGTACTTCGCCAGCACGGCGGCCACCCGCGCCGCGCTGGACGCGGTGCAGATCCACGGCGCCAACGGCCTGACGGACGCGTACCCCGTCGAGCGCTACCTGCGCGATTCGCGGGTGATGGAGATCATCGAGGGAAGCACGCAGATCCAGCAGGTCGCCATCGCGCGCGGCGAGCTGGAGATGCACCGCCGCGCACGGTAGCCTCCGGCACGACGCTCACCCGGCGGCGGCGCGGATGCCGGTCGCGCGCCGGGATGCATGAAAGCAGTCCCGCAGGGACTTCGTGCCGTTGTTGCCGCGAATTCATTCGCCCGGCCAGATGCGGGTCCTCGCGACCGTCCTTCGCAGGCGCTGCGTGAGGGATGCGCGCCCGGAGGGCCGGGACCCGCCGCGCGCGCCATGATGCCGCGAATCCGCACCGCCGCCTGGCGCGGCGGGGCCCGGCGCCGTTGGGCAGCGTAGTTTGCTGCCCTACGGCGCGCGCAGCCCGTTTGGGCGTCTCGGCGCCCAACACGCCCAAAACCGCCGTTCGTCCGTTCGACCGAACCAGCACCACACCGAGCCCGGCCAGCCCCGTGACCCATTCGTCCCCGCCGCCCCGACCCGACCGCCCCAGCCCGTGGGTCGTGTTCCCGCGCCCCAACCCCGGCGCGCGGCTGCGGCTGTTCTGCTTTCCGTTCGCCGGCGGCGGCGCCTCGATCTTCGCGCCGTGGGCGCGGCTCCTTCCGCCCGAGGTGGAGCTGGTGGCCGTGCAGCTCCCCGGCCGCGAGAGCCGCCTCTCCGAGCCCGCGTTCAGCGACATCGACGCGCTGACGCCGCGGCTGGGCGCCGAGCTGGCGCCGTTCATGGACCGGCCGTTTGCGCTGTTCGGGCACAGCAACGGCGGGCTGATGGCGTTCGAGCTGGCGCGCCTGCTCCGCCGCGAGGGACGGCGCGGGCTGGTGCACCTGTTCGTTTCCGCGCGCCCGGCGCCGCAGCTGCCGCTCACCGACCCGCCGCTGCACGCGCTCCCGCACGACCAGTTCCTGGACGCGCTGCGGCGCTTCAACGGCACGCCCGAAGAGGTGCTGCAGAACCCGGAGATCATGGAGCTGATCGTCCCCATGCTCCGCGCCGACTTCTCGCTCGGCGAGACCTACCGCTACACCCCCGAGGCGCCGCTGGCCGTCCCGCTCTCCGCGTACGGCGGCGTGCGGGACCTGGAGGTGCCGCCGCACCAGGTGGAGCCCTGGCGCGAGCAGACCAGCGCCGCCTTCCAGCTCCGCATGATCGGCGGCGACCACTTCTTCATCGTGGGCGAGCGGGAGAAGTTCCTCCGCGAGCTGAACCTGGAGCTGCGCGGGGTGCTGGCCCGGCTGGTGGTGCATGCCTGAGCCGGCCTGGGAGCCGGCGCCGCCGCGCCCCGCGCTCGCCGCCGACGAGGTGCACGTCTGGCGCGCCTCCCTCGCCGCGACGCCGGACGAGCTGGCGCGGTACCACGCCGTACTCTCCGCCGACGAGCGCGAGCGCGCCGCGCGCTTCCGCTTCGAGGTGCACCGCGACCGCTTCATCGCCGGGCGCGGCATCCAGCGGCAGGTGCTGGCGCGCTATCTGGGCGCCGACCCGGCCGCGCTCCGCTACCGCCTGGCCGAGCACGGCAAGCCCGCGCTCGACGGCCCCGAGGCGGCGGGCGGCCTGCGCTTCAACGTCTCCAACTCCGGCGACGGGCTGCTGATCGCCCTTGCCCTCGGCCGCGAGCTGGGCGTGGACCTGGAGGCCGTCCTCCCCGTCGGCGACCGCGACGCCGTGGCCCGCCGCTTCTTCTCCGTCCCCGAGAACCAGGTCTACGACTCCATCCCCGACGAGGCGCGCGACCTGGCCTTCTTCACCTGCTGGACGCGCAAGGAAGCGTACATCAAGGCCATCGGCGAGGGGCTCACCATGCCGCTCGACCGCTTCGACGTCACCCTGCGCCCCGGCGAGCCCGCGCACCTGCTCTGCACCCGCGGCACCCCGGACGAGGCCGCGCGCTGGACGCTGCGCGAGCTGGACCCCGGCCCCGGCTGGCTCGGCGCCCTTGCCGTCGAGGGCGGCGGCTGGTCGCTCCGCCTCTTCGACTGGGACCCCGCCCGCCCGCTCGTCGTCTCCGAACGGCGGTAGAACGGCGGAACGACGGAACGCGGGTGTGGGCGTGTCCCTCCGCTGCGCTCCGGGCCGGCTGCGCGCGCGGTAGGCAACGATACGACCGTTGCCAACCGCGCCAGGCCCCCGCCGCGCCGGGCATCTTCCCGATCCCCCCGACCGTCCCCGCACGCGCGTCGGGTTCCCGGCCCTTCGGGCGCGCATCCCTCACGCATCCGCGCCCGCGCGCACCACACCTGTCGCGCGCGCACGACACATCCCCCGACACCATTTTCCACTCGCGGCCTCCGTGGACAGCCCGGCGCTCCCGTTCGGTATGCGACTCTTTTGCGACTTTCTTGGAGATTCTGGCGGTGGACGGACCGGCTGAAACGGACGCGGGGCCGAGCGCCCTCGCTCAGCCCCGCGGCTTCCGCCTGGCCTTCCGCCGGGTTCGCCGGCCCTCGTCGAACGCCTTCTGCTTCCAGGTTTCCTTCCCCCAGTTCTTCACCTCCGCCAGCTCGTCCAGGAACCGCCGCGCGGCGGCCGAGAACGCGCCCTCGCGGCGCAGCACGGTGGGCACCGTGCCCAGGAAGTCCTGCATCGCGCGCCGCAGGCTGCTGTCCGACGAGTAGCCGCACGCGTAGGCCACGCTCAGCACCGTGCGTCCGGGGTCGTCCAGCAGCGACGCGGCCAGCAGGATGCGCATCCACGCCATCAGCCGCCGCGGCGGCGGCAGCGCGGCGCGCTCGGACCAGCGCAGCACGGTGCGTTCGGAGAGGTGCATCGCCTTGGCCAGGTCCCGCCCCCGCCCCCCCATCGACACCACCTCGGCCGCCGTCATCAACAGCGTCCGCGCCCGGCCGGACATCGCCTGCGGCAGGCAGCGCTGCAGCAGGTTCTGCAGCGGCCGCCCCTGCGCCGACCGCAGCCGCCGCGTGATCGCCTCCTGCGTGTCCTCCTCGCCGATGGAGATGATGTCGGTGACGCCCCACTCGCCCAGCGTACGCACGTCGTGCGAGCGCCCCGGCCGCAGCTCCATGGCCGCCACCACCGTGGCCGAGGGGAACTCCCACAGCAGCGCCCGCAGCTCCTGCGCGAGCTGCAGCCCGTCCTTGCTCCCCGACGAGTACGGGTCCACCAGCAGCAGCGCCGCGGGCGGCGCGTCCGGCAGCGCGGCGCGCAGCGACTCCCAGTCGGCAAGAAAACTGCAGTCGAATGTCGCGCTCGTGTACCGCCGGACGTGCTCCCGGAACGCACCATTCGAGTGCATCACGATGAGCGGCCGCGGGCTGGTGACCATGGGTGGCGTGAATTATACGGTGTGAGGGGAAAGGAGGATGGGCGCGCGGGCGGCGATGTCGCCATCATTCACCGCGCGTGGACGCTGTCTACGTCCGTCAACTCGAGGTTCTCCCCCCACAAACTGGAACACCCATGAAGACCGCCCGGTTCCTCCTGGCCTGCGCTGCCGTTTCCGTGCTCGCCGCCTGCGGCAGCCAGACGATCACCGCTCCGGTCGAGCCCCCCGCCCGCCCTCACGCCGACGAAGCCGCCTGCGTGAAGGTTACCGTTCTCAACCCGGACGGCACCACCACCGAAGTCTGCGCCAGCACCAACAACAGCGGCATGATGGGTAGCGGATCGTAACCGCTCTGTCGATAGCAAGCAAATGGCCGGCCGGGGTGTCCAACCCCGGCCGGCCATTCGTATTCAACTCAACTCAGACACCGGCGTATGACTCGAGCGAACGCACCATCTCGTGCGCCAGCGAGTCAGCCTGGTCCGCTCCCCGGCCGGCACGCGCGGCAACCGCCTTCTCGACCGAGCGCCCGTTCCGGATCGACTCCAGGATCCCTTCACCGCGCACGAGCACGGTCGGCTCATTACGCTCCGTCGCCACGTCGAGTGCACGCTCCGCGACCTGCTCGGCGCGATCCCACTCACCCATGCTCGCCGCGCCGCGCGCCATCTCGAGCAGCGAGTCAGCCAGAACGGGAATCGCCGCGGCCTCACGGGTGAGCTTCATCGCTTCATTCCACGTCTTGCGGAACCTCTCGCGGTCCCCGGACCCACCTGCGGAGCGGATGATGTTCGCGCGGACCATCAGTTGGTGCTGCATGTCCGAGAAGAGCGGAAGCAGCGCCTCGAACACCTGCAGCGCGCGCGCGAAGTAGCCCTGGTTCATCCACGAGTACGCAATGTCGTGCGCCAGCGCCGGAAGCCGTTGGTGGTCAGGACCGTAAGCCCGGAACGCCTGCCGTGCAAAGTGCTCGGCCTGCTCGGTACGACCGGTTTCTGTGGCGATCACGAACAGATCGTGCGAAGCTCGGCCGACGATCTGCGCGATACCCTTTCGCTTCCCAGAGCGCAGCGCCTTGATGTGCATCCGCTGAGCCATGGGGAAGTTGCCGCGGTCGCGCGCCATGTTGCCGAGCGCCAGGTACGCGCGCCCATACGAGTCCCAGTCGCCGATCTGCCGGGCGATCATGATGGCGTGGCGGAACCAGGTCTCGGCACGGGGCATCTCGCCGCGCTGGCGGGCCTGCTGCCCCACGGCCAGCGCGAGCGTCGCGCTGCGCGGGGCGCCGAGGGCAGCGGTCTGGGTGAAGGCGAGCGAGGTGGCGTCGTAGCCCTGCTGCTCGGCCCATTCGGCGATGGTGCGGCACGCTTCGGCGAGCGTGTCGCCGTTCGTGGCCTCGGGGGCACCGAGGAGGCGGCCCACCGCGACCAGGGCGTCCACGATCCCGCTGGGAACGTCGGCCGAGAGGAGGTCCTCCAGCCGGCGCTGGCCCGCGTCCGCCGCGAAGAGCTTGCCGCGCTCCTGCGGCTCGGCGGTGGCCCAGAACATCACGTTCCGGTACGCCTGCCAGAGCAGCACGCCGGTTTCGCCCGGAACTTCGCGGAGGATCTCCATCCCCTCGAGGGTCTCGGCGGAACCGCGGATGAGCGGGGGCGGGGTGCGCCAGCGGCGGGGCGCGCGGGGTTGCGCGCTGCGGGTACGGGTGGCCTTCATCTATCGTCTCCTCGGGTCAGTCGATGCCAAATGCGGACCGGTTCTGTGCACTTTCTGTATACTATATGCGACCGGTGGGCAAAACGCCAACATTTTCGTGCGTCTGCTCCGGCCAGGAGTAGCAGGAACGGTGCCGTTTCCGCCACACCTCCGAACAATCGAGCACTCCTGCACTATTCTGGTATCGATCCGGCAGCGATCCTCTGCGGCCTCACCGCGACCGAGACCAGTCTACACTTCTTCGCCGCTTCCGGCAACTATGTCCACGCGGCGGGGCTGGGAGCGGAGCACAAGGCGGCCCTCCTCCACCTTCACCGTAACCGTCCCCCCGTGCTCGAGGCTGCCGAAGAGGATCTCGTCGCCGAGGGGGCGCAGGATCTGGTCCTGGATCAGGCGCGCGAGCGGGCGGGCACCCATCAGCGGATCCAGTCCCCGCTCGGCCAGCCAGGCCCGTGCTCCCTCGCCCAGTATCAGATTGACGCTCCGGGCGGCCAGCCGGTCACTCGTCTCGCCGACCAGGCGGTCGACGATGCGCTCCATCACCGGCAGCGACAGCGGGGCGAAGGCGATGCGGGCGTCCAGCCGGTTGCGGAACTCGGGGGGGAAGGTGCGCTCGAACGCCCGCTCGTCATCCCCACCCGTGGTGCCGGGGGTGAAGCCGGCGCGGCGGCGCGAGAGCTCCTCGGCACCCACGTTGCTGGTCATCACCAGGACCACGTTGCGGAAGTCGGCGTGCTTTCCGTTGTTGTCGGTCAGCTTCCCGTAGTCCATCACCTGCAGCAGCAGGTTGAAGACGTCGGGGTGCGCCTTCTCCACCTCGTCGAGCAGAAGGACGGCGTGCGGGGTGCGGGTGACGGCGTCGGTGAGGAGCCCGGCCTGGTCGAAGCCCACGTATCCCGGTGGCGCGCCGATCAGCCGCGAGACGGTGTGGCGCTCCATGTACTCGCTCATGTCGAAGCGGATCAGCTCGATCCCCATCACCTCGGCCAGCGAGCGGGCGACCTCCGTCTTCCCCACCCCCGTGGGCCCGGTGAAGAGGAAGGAGCCGATCGGCTTGCGCGGCTCGCGGAGCCCCGCGCGGGAAAGCTTGATGGCGGCGGCCAGCTGCTCCAGCGCGGCGTCCTGCCCGAAGACGCGGCGCTTCAGCTCCGCCTCCAGCGTCCGCAGCCGCTCGCGGTCGCTCCCCGCCACGGTCTTGGGGGGGATCTGCGCCATGGAGGCCAGGATGCGCTCCACCACCTCCTCGCCCACGGACGGCCAGTTATCGCCCTCGTCCGTCGTGGAGAGCCGGACGTCGGCGCCTGCCTCGTCGAGGACGTCGATGGCCTTGTCCGGCAGCCGGCGGTCGTGCAGGTAGCGCGCGGACAGCTCGGCGGCGGCGCGGACGGACTCGGGCGTGTAGCGGACGCGGTGGAACTCCTCGTAGCGGCCGCGGAGCCCGTCCAGGATGCGCACCGTCTCCTCGGCCGAGGGCTCGGGGACGTCGATCTTCTGGAAGCGGCGGGCGAGGGCGCGGTCCTTCTCGAAGTGCGAGCGGTGCTCCTCGTACGTGGTCGACCCGATGCAGCGCAGCCCCGCGGCCAGCGCGGGCTTCAGCAGGTTGGATGCGTCCATGCTGCCGCCCGAGGTGCTTCCCGCGCCGACGATGGTGTGGATCTCGTCGATGAAGAGGATGGCGCCCTCGCGCTCCTGCAGCTCGGCCAGCACGCCCTTCAGCCGCTCCTCGAAGTCGCCGCGGTAGCGCGTGCCGGCGAGGAGGGCGCCCATGTCCAGCGCGTAGATCTCGGCGCGGCGCAGGATGGAGGGCACGTCGCCGCCGTGGATCTTCAGCGCGAGCCCCTCCGCGAGCGCCGTCTTGCCAACGCCGGGGTCGCCGACGAAGAGCGGGTTGTTCTTGCGGCGGCGGGCCAGGACGTGGATGGCGCGGCCGATCTCCTTCTCCCTGCCGATCAGCGGGTCGAGCTTCCCCTCCGCGGCCTGGCGGGTGAGGGAGAGGGTGAAGCGCTTCAGCGCCTCGCCGGGCTCGCTGCGCTCCTCGTCTTCCTCGGCCACCTCGTCGTCCGCGCCGACCTCGACGCGGCGGGCGATGCCGGTGGAGGGGCGGCCGGGGCCGTGCGCGGCGGCGCGCATCATGGCCAGCCGGTCGACGCCTTCCTCCTGCAGGAAGTGCACGGCGAAGGACTCGTCCTCGGCGAAGAGGGCGACCAGCACGTTGGTGCCGGTGACCTCGTCGCGGCCCGAGCGGAGCACGTGCAGCGCGGCCTGCTGCACCACGCGGCGGAAGGCGAGCGTGGGGGTGGCGGAGTCCTGCGGGGCGTCGTGCGCGGCCTTCACCTGTTCGGCGAGGAAGCCGTCGACGCGCCGCTTCAGCCGCTCCACGTCGGCGCCCGCCGCGGAGACGGCGGCGGCGGTGGACTCGTCGTGGAGAAGCGCGAAGAGCAGGTGCTCCAGGCCGGCGTAGGCGTGCCCGCGGCGGGCCGCCTCCAGGACGGCCAGGTGCAGGCTGATTTCCAGCTCGGGGCGTAGCGCGGGGCTCGACATCGTTTGCAGGTCAGGTACAATACGGTCCGGAAACGAGCCGGTCTGTAGGAATTATTCCGGCTCCATCGTAAGCAGGAGCGGAAACCCGGCGGCCTCGGCCTCGGCGGTCACGCGCTCGATGCGGGTCTCGGCCTCGTCGCGCGTGAAGGTGCCGGCCACGCCCACGCCCAGGTGGTGCACCTGCAGCATCACGCGGGTGGCGTCGGTCGCCGTCAGGTCGAAGAAGCGCGTCAGCATCTCGACCACGAACTCCATGGTCGTGTAGTCGTCGTTGTGCAGAAGCACGCGGTACAGCGACGGCTTCTTCGTCTTCGGCCGCTCGGCCAGCGCGACGCCTTCCTCGCGCTCCGTCTCCCGGCCGCCGTCTTCCCGGCGCGGCGGCGGGGGCGGATCGCCCTCCCGCCGCGCGGCTCCGGAGGGATGATACACCGGCATCGGATGAACGTGGCTCATGCGGTGGCGGCTTCCGTCCGGCCCGCGCGGGCGCGCTCCACCTCCCAGTAGTGCTCCTCGGCCCAGCGGCAGAGGGCCGAGAGCGGCTCCACCAGCGTCTCGCCCAGCGGGCTTAGCGAATACTCCACGCGCGGGGGGATGACGGCGAAGACCTTCCGCTCCACCAGCCCGTCGCGCTCCAGCCCGCGCAGCGTCTGCGTCAGCATCTTCTGCGACACGCCCTCCACGCCGCGCTGCAGCTCTCCGAAGCGGCGGGTACCGCCGGACAGCACATAGATCACGATCACCGCCCACTTGTCGGCGATCAGGTCCAGCACCTGGCGCGAGCCGCACATCTCGCTGCACACGTTCCCGCGTGCGTCGGTCGATCCCATGGTTACCAGATGGTGGGTATAGAACGATCGGGTGCTTACTTGCTCACCCGCACCTTGCAGTATAACCATTCGCCACGCGCCGGCGGAAGGGTTCGCGCCGGGCGCAGCATCCACGGCGACGAATGGAGGGGCGGATGATCCTGGTGACGGGGGCCACGGGGAAGGTGGGGAGCGAGGTGGCGAGGCAGCTGGCCGCGAAGGGCGAGGCGGTGCGGGTGCTGGCGCGCTCGCCGGAGAAGGCGCGGGCGCTGTTCCCCGCCGGGGTGGAGATCGCGCGCGGCGACCTGACCGACGCGGCGTCGCTGGACGCGGCGCTCGCGGGCGCGGACCGGCTCTTCCTGCTGGCGCCGACGGACCGCGAGCAGGTGGCGATGGAGGTGAACGCGATCGAGGCGGCGAAGCGCGCGGGGGTGAAGCGCGTGGTGAAGCTCTCCGTCCTGGGCGCGGACGAGGAGTCGCCGGTGATCCTGGCGCGCTGGCACCGCGAGGTCGAGAAGGTGCTGGCGGGCTCGGGGATTCCCTTCACGCTGCTGCAGCCGACCTTCTTCATGCAGAACTTCCTGGGGTCGGCGGGGACCATCCAGGCGCAGGGGGCGATCTACGCGCCGGTGCGGGGGCGCACGTCGTTCGTGGATGCGCGCGACATCGCGTCGGTGGCGGTGGCGGCGCTGACGGAGGAGGGGCACGAGGGGAAGACGTACGTCGTCACCGGGCCGGAGGCGATCACCTACGGCCAGGCGGCGGAGCGGATCTCGGCGGTGATCGGGAATTCGGTCGGCTACGTGGAGGTGCCGGCGGAGGCGGCGCGGAGCGGGATGATCGAGGCGGGGATCCCGGACTGGTACGCCGACGACCTGATCGCCCTGTTCGGCATCATCAACGCCGGGTGGACGGAGGAGGTGGTGGACACCGTCCGGACCGTGGCGAAGAAGGAGCCCATCACCTTCGACCAGTTCGCGCGCGACCACGCGCAGGTGTTCGCGGGAACGGGCGAGCTCGCAGGCGTGTGACGCGAAGGGTGCCGCGCGCAGTGACTGAATGAATTCGCTCGCGTGAAAGAAGCGGCCCCGTCCAGCGATTGGACGGGGCCGCCTCGTTCGTCAGCCCGGGGGAGGGTACGGATCCTGTCCGTAGGTGCGCTCGTCCTCGATGGTGCCGTCGCGGCGCCTGATGATGAGCTGGCTCGGCTGGTTCGCCTTTGCCAGCTCCACTCCGCGATCGATCGCATCGGACTTCCTGTCCCACAGGCTGTCTGCCCGCTCCGCGCCTCGCTTCTTGACGCCCCATCGGTCACCGCTGGGGTAGACCTCATAGACGGTTCGCGCCATCCGATCCTCCTCGGGTGAAAGGTTCCATCACGATCCACCGTGGGACGGACCCGACCCGGGCATTTCCCAACTGAACGCGGCCCCGCTCCGGGATGGGAGCGAGGCCACGCGTGCATGGTCCTGCGAGGAAATTGCTTTACTGCGGCGGCAGCGGCGGGGGGACGGCGCCGAAGAGCTGCGACAGCTCGTCCACCTGGCCGGCGGGGGACCACGCGGCCATCCCCTGCTTCCACACCAGCGTCTCGCGGGTCAGGGCGCCGGAGCCGGCCTGCTGGCGGAGCGCGTCGAGGCCGTGCGGTCCGCTCTGCTGGCCGTTCACCGCGACGAAGTACGCGCCCTGCTGCGGGAGCGGCGGCGGCCCGCCGGCGGCCTGTGGCTGCGCGCCGCCCTGGCCCATGGCGTTGGCCATCTGCTGCGCCATCGCGAAGCCCATCCCCATGCCCATCCCCGCGCCGGCGGTGCCACCCGGGTTCTGCGCGGCCAGCGGGATGGACTCGGCGGTCTGGAACTGCGTGTACGCGCCCAGGTCGCCGATCACCCCCATGCTGCTGCGGCGGTCGAGCGCCTTCTCCACCTCTTCCGGAAGGGCGATGCTCTCGATCAGGAACTGCGTGAGCTCCAATCCCCAGGCCGCGAAGTCCGGCACCATCTTCTCGCGGATCAGCCCGCCGATCTCGTCGTAGCGGCTGGCCAGGTCCAGCATGGGGATCTTCGCCTCGCCCAGCGCGTCGATGAAGCGCGAGGTGACCAGCGAGCGCAGCTGCTCGCCGATGTCGCCGGTGGTGAAGACGCCGTTGGTGCCCACGATCTGCGCGATGAACTTGGCGGGCTCGACCACGCGCACCACGTAGGTGCCGAAGGCGCGCAGCCGCACCGGCCCGAACTCGGGGTCGCGCAGCATGATGGGCGCCTTGGTGCCCCACTTCTGGTCGGTGAACTGCTTGGTGGCGACGAAGAAGACCTCGGCCTTGAAGGGCGAGTTGAACCCGTACTTCCACCCGAGGATCGTCGACAGGATCGGCAGGTTCTCGGTGCGCAGCTCGTGGCGGCCGGGGCCGAAGACGTCGGCCACCTGCCCCTGGTTCACGAACACCGCGGCCTGGCCGGGGCGGACGATGAGCTGCGCGCCGTTCTTGATCTCGTTGTCGTGGCCGTCGAACCGGTGCACCATGGTGTCGCCGGTGTCGTCCAGCCACTGGATGATGTCGATCAGCTCGGTCTTGACGAAGTCCCAGAGGCCCATGGGGCGTCTCTCGTTCCGGAGGGGTTCGGGGCGGAGGGTCGCTCTCAAATACGCGCCGCCGCATCGTTTGCGCAAGCATCAGCGCCGCGCGGGAGAGTGGTACGGGCGGACGGGGGGTCCGGTTTCGGGCGCGGGATGGAAAGACGGACGCCCGGCCTTTGGGGGCCGGGCGCCCGAGCACCTTCCGCCGGGGTGCGAGCCCGCGGGTCAGTGCGTGCCGGGAGCGCGCGAGGTGCCGCCGTCGGCCACGTACTTCCAGGCGCCGTTCGGCTGGCGCTGCCAGATGGTGATGTACTTGCTGAAGCTGGCGCCGGCGGGCGAGCCGTCGGGGTTCAGCAGCTGCGTCTTCGCGTAGCCGATGGTGTAGCCCAGGTCGCCGCTGCCGGCGATGCCGCCCGCCACCGGGCCCCAGCTCAGCACGAAGCCGCCGCCGTCGCCGAAGCCCGCGCCGATGGCCTCGGGGCCGTAGTCCGGCGTCGCCACGGCGATGGCCGTGGGCGCGGCGAAGGTCACGAACGCGGTCTTCGCGTTCTGCGCCACCGACATCGCCGCGAAGTCGCGGTCGGCCTGCAGCACGTCGTCCACCGTGGCCGCCGACGCGGCGGCGCCCTGCACGCCGTTGTCGGTGGGGGTGCCGAAGCCGGCGGGGACCTCGCCCGCCGCGGGGACGGTGTAGAGCGCCGGGGTGCTGGCCTTCACCTTCCACGACCCGTCCGCCTGCTTCACCCAGTACGAGATGAGGCGCAGGTAGACGGTGGCGCCGTTGTCGCGCCGCGTGGTGGTGCCGTAGCCGATGGTGTAGCCCGCGCTGCCGTCGGCCGACACGTCGGCGCGGATGGTGGTCCACCGCATGGAGCCGATGAGCACCGCGGTCTGCAGGTAGTCGCGCGCGGCGGGGATGCCGACCAGCACGTCCACGCGCGAGGGAAGGAACTCGCCGTCCTCGGTCATCCAGCTGGTGTACCCGTTCACCACGTCGGCGGCGGTGGCCTGCTCGCGGGCGGCGTCGGCGGCCAGCAGCTCCTGCCGCGCCTGCTTCAGGTTCACGCGCCACGCGCTGGCGCTGGGCTGCGCGGCCACGGCCACGGGGGACTGCGACGCGTCGGCGCAACCGGCGGCCGCCACCAGGATCATCGCCATCACGGCATTCTTCTTCATCGTCGCCTCGCTCGCTCCATCTTGGGTGGATCGGGAACCTGCGCCGTCTCCGGCGCCGCGGGCATCTCCCGCGCTGGTCGCAGATGGAACGACGATGCTCCGGCGGATGTTGCGGACCGGCAGCGACCTGCGGGGATTTTGCGGCGGGATGCGGCGGCGGTGCGGCGAACGGTGGAGGAGATGGAGATTCGGCGGGGTGGCGAAGGGGCCAAGGGCGGCTGAAGCCGCAGCGCCGCAGCAACAACAACGGAAAGCCTCGCAAACTGCGCGAGGGTTCACCTGCAACAGCCGTGGGCGCAAACCGGAACCCCGTCTCGCACCGATGCCAGTCCGAGCGGTCCTATCTCAGCGCCGCTTCAATGATCTCCGCCGCACGCTCCAAGGTCTGGAGATCCGTATCGGGGAGCGCGGCGAGGCGGGCGGCGAGGTCGGTGATGCGGCGGGTGCGGGCGTCGGCGAGGATGCGGCGGCCCTTGTCCGTGGCGCGGACGCGGGCGATGCGGCGGTCGGCAGCGTCGGTCTCGCGCTCGACCAGGCCGTCCGCCTCCAGGTTGCGGACGATGCGCGTCATCGACGGCGGCGTCACCTGCTCCGCCGCGGCCAGCTCGCCCAGCGTCCGCGCGCCGCCGAACACGAGCACGGACAGCGCGGAGAGATGCGGCGCCGTCACCCCGCTCTCGTCGTCCTGGCGGCGGACGCGGCGCAGCAGGTGGATGCTGGCGGAGTGCAGCCGGTCCGCCACGCGCTCGACCCGCTCCCGATCCGAGTCTCCAATCATCATGCTTGACAATTTAGTTAGTCAAACTAAATAATCAAGGAAGATGATGGAGATGGGGCTTCTCACGCGGAGGTGGAGATGAGCGGCATGGGGATCGGGATCACGGACGTGGGGCAGATCGCCGTCAACGTCCACGACGTGCAGCGGGCGATCGGATTCTACCGCGACGTACTGGGGCTGCCGCTGCTGTTCGAGATCCCCAACGCGGCGTTCTTCCAGGCCGGCTCCGTGCGTCTGTATCTGGCGAAACCGGAGAAGCCGGAGCACGACCACCCTTCCTCCATCCTCTACTACAAGGTGCCGGACATCCGCGCCGCGTTCGAGTCGATCCGCACCGCCGGCGCGCAGGTGGAGGGCGAGCCGCACCTGCTCGCGCGGATGCCGGACCACGAGCTGTGGATGGCCTTCTTCCGCGACAGCGAGGGGAACATGGCCGCGCTGATGAGCGAGGTCCGCGACAGCTGAATCTCACGCGGAGACGCAGAGAACTCCGTTCGAGCGGTGAGTTCTCTGCGTCTCCGCGTCTCCGCGTGAGCCATCAGGACGGCCCGATCCGGCGCGGATGCTAGTGCGCCACTGCAATGGTGCGTAGGATGTCACGCTCGCGCCTCGCACTCACCCAGATTCGCACCGGATGCTGATCTCGCCCATCACGCTCGAGGGCCGCCACGTGCGCCTGGTGCCGCTCACGATCGAGCACGTTCCCGCGCTCTGGGCGGTGGCGGACGACGACGACATCTGGCGGTGGACGCTCAGCCATCCACGCTCCGAGGAGGACATGCGCCGCTACGTGCAGGCGGCGCTGGACGCGGAGGAGGAGGGCGCCGCGCTTCCGTTCGCCACGCTGGACGCGGCGTCGGGGCGGGTGATCGGGAGCACGCGCTACCACAACGTGGAGCCGCGGCACCGGCGTGTGGAGATCGGCTACACCTGGCTGGCGCGGCCCTGGCAGCGAACGCCGGCGAACACCGAGGCGAAGTATCTCATGCTCCGCCACGCCTTCGAATCGCTGGGCTGCGTGCGCGTGGAGCTGCGCACCGACGCGCTGAACGAGCGCAGCCGCAACGCCATCGCCCGCATTGGCGGAGTGCAGGAGGGCATCCTGCGCCGCCACATGGCCACGGACGACGGCCGCTTCCGCGATACCGTGTACTACAGCATTCTCGACGACGAATGGCCCGGGGTGAAGCAGCGCCTCGAGGCCCGGCTCGCGCGCCCCTGGACCCCGGCCGCCCCATGACGATGCATCTCCCGAAGCGCATCTCCACCCTGCTGTTCGCCCCCGCGCTCGCGTCGTGCGCGGCCGCGGCGGCGAGCACGCCTCCGCCCGCCCCGGCGCCGGCGCCCGTCCCCGCGCGGACGGGATTCGCGGCGGCGCTGGACTCCATCTTCGGCGACACCACCTTCGCGGGCGCCAACTGGGGCGTGGTGGTGAAGTCGCTGGAGACGGGCGCCACGCTGTACGAGCGCAACGGCGGGAAGATGTTCGTCCCCGCAAGCAACATGAAGCTGGTGACGGGGAGCACGGCGCTGGAGACGCTGGGGCCCGACTTCCGCTACCGCACCGTGGTCGCCGCCACGGGCCCGGTCGCGAACGGCGAGCTGCGCGGCGACCTGGTGGTGGTCGGCAGCGGGGATCCGACCATCGCCGCCGACTTCCACGGCGGCGACGCGCGCGCCGTGTTCCGCGCGTGGGCGGACTCGCTGCGCGCGCACGGCGTCCGCCGCATCACCGGCCGCGTGATCGGCGACGACGACGTGTTCGACGACGTGCCGTACGGCCGCGGCTGGGCGTGGGACGACATGAATGACGACTACTCGGCCGAGATCGGCGGGCTGGAGTTCAACCTCGGCGTCGCCGGCGTCACGGTCGCCCGCGGCGCGGCACCGGGCACGGCACCCGTCGTCACGCTCGACCCGGCGACGGCGTACATCCCCGCGACGGTGGCCGCGCGCACCGCCGCCCCCGGCGCGATGGAGCAGATCGAGGTGACGCGGCAGGACACCGGCCCCGGCATCGTCATCTCCGGCGAGATCCCCGCGGACACGCCGGCAGTGCGAACGCTCGTCGCCATCCGCAACAACACTGCGTACTTCTCCACCGTGCTGCGGGAGACGCTGATCGCCTCCGGCATCGCGGTCGGCGGCGCGGCGGTGGACCAGGACGAGCTGGCGCCGGCGATGCGGCCGTCTTCGCGCCAGACGCTGTTCACGCAGACGTCGCCGCCGCTCAGCGAGATCCTGCACGGATTTCTGAAGCCCAGCCAGAACCAGATCGGCGAGCTGCTGCTGAAGACGGAGGGCCGCGTGCTGCGCGGGCAGGGCACGGCGAGCGCGGGGATCGCCGCGGTGGACAGCGCCACGCGGGCGTGGGGTCTCCCGCCGCGGCGCCTGGCGCAGGCGGACGGGTCGGGGCTCTCGCGCTACAACCTGGTGGCGCCGTGGTTCCTGATCGGCATCCTGGAGCACATGCGCCGCAGCCCCAACTTCCAGACCTTCTACGACGCCCTCCCCGTAGCCGGAGTGGACGGAACGCTGGCGGGGCGGATGAAGGGGACGCCGCTGCAGGGCAACGTCCACGCGAAGACGGGCACGGTCAGCAACGTGCGCTCGCTCAGCGGCTACATGACCACGGCCGCGGGCGAGCCGATGGTGTTCAGCATGATCGTGAACCACCACACCGTCACCTCGCGCGACGCCGACCGCCTGGCCGAAGCCGCGCTGCTGCGCCTGTACAACCTGCCGCGCACGCGCTGACCGGGCGATTCCTATACGTCCGTCGATCTCACGCGGAGACGCGAAGGCGCGGAGAGCTCCCTCCGGGCGATGAGTTCTCTGCGTCTCCGCGTCTCCGCGTGAGATCCCTGGTGAGCTTGTAAAACGCGGGCGCGGCGCGTACCATGCGTTCCCGATCTCCATCCTCCCGAAGCACCGACCGCCGCCGATCCCCTCGCCGGAGCGCGCGATGCCCGACCCCATGCCCGACCGTCGTCCGCAGCCCGCGCTGGACTGGCCCGCGATCGAGGCGGAGCCCGCGTTCCGCGACCTGGTGGCGGCCAAGCGCCGGTTCATGATCCCCGCCACGGTGTTCTTCGTCGTCTACTACTTCGCCCTTCCCATCCTGGTGGGCTACTTCCCGCGGGTGATGGAGCGGGACGTGATCGGCAAGATCAACCTGGCGTATCTCTTCGCGCTGTCGCAGTTCGTGATGGCGTGGGTGCTGATGGCGATGTACGTCCGCCGCGCGCGCGACTTCGACGCACGCGAGCACGAGATCGTGTCGCGCCACACCGGGAGGCCGTCGTGAACACCGCGCTCGTGATGTTCATCGGCTTCATCGCCGTCACGCTGGTCATCACCTACTGGGCGTCGCGCCGGACGAAGACGACGGCCGAGTTCTACAGCGCCGGGCGCAGCATCACCGGCTTCCAGAACGGGTGGGCGGTGGCGGGCGACTACATGTCGGCCGCGTCGTTCCTGGGGATCGCGGGGCTGATCGCGTTCTACGGCTACGACGGGTTCATGTACTCGGTCGGCTGGCTGGTCGCCTATCTCACGGTCCTGCTCCTGGTGGCCGAGCCGCTCCGCAACACGGGGCGGTACACGATGGCCGACGTGCTGGCCTTCCGCTTCCGCCAGCCCGCGGTGCGCACCGTCGCCGCCATCAGCACGCTCGTCGTCTCGCTGGTCTACATGATCGCGCAGATGGTGGGCGCGGGATCGATCGTCTCGCTGCTGATCCCGCAGATCGGCTTCAGCACCGCCATCGTCATCGTGGGCGTGCTGATGCTGGTGTACGTGATCTTCGGGGGGATGCTGGCGACCACGTGGGTGCAGATCATCAAGGCGGCGCTGCTGATGGGCGGCACCATCCTGCTGTCGATCCTGGTGCTGGCGAAGTTCGGCTTCTCGCTGACGGAGTTCTTCGCCGCGGTGGCGAAGGTGACGGGGAAGTACTGCGAGGTGGGAACGCTGAAGGACGGCGCCTGCCCGGGCGGCGCGGCGCCGGTGGCGCGCGACTTCACGCAGCCGGGGCTGTACTACCACGGGAAGTGGGGCGCGCTCTCGCTGATGTCGCTGGGGGTGGCGCTGATCTTCGGCACCGCGGGGCTGCCGCACATCCTGGTGCGCTTCTACACCGTGCCCGACAGCAAGGCCGCGCGCAAGTCGGTGGTCTGGGCGATGATCCTGATCGGCGCGTTCTACATCATGACCACGTTCCTCGGCTTCGGCGCCGCTACGCTGGTGGGCAAGGGGAACATCGGGGTGATGAAGGACGGCGCGCTGGTGCCCAACCAGAACCTGGCCGCGCCGCTGCTGGCCGAGAAGCTGGGCGGAGAGGTGTTCCTCTCCTTCGTCGCGGCGATCGCGTTCGCCACGATCCTGGCCGTCGTCGCGGGACTGACCATCGCCAGCTCGTCGGCGTTCGCGCACGACATCTGGTTCAACGTGGTGAAGCGCGGCCGCGCCGTGGTGGACCGCGAGCAGGTGCTGGTGGCCCGCATCGCCGCCGCGGGGATCGGCGCGCTGTCGATCGTGCTGGCGATCTCGCTCAGGACGCTGAACGTGGCCTTCCTCGTGGGCCTCGCCTTCGCGGTCGCGGCGAGCGCCAACGTCCCCGCGATCCTGCTGACGCTGTACTGGCGCCGCTTCAACACCAACGGCATGGTCGCGGGGATGGTGGTCGGCCTGCTCGCGTCGGTGATCCTGATCATCCTGAGCCCCGCCGTGATGGGGATCGACGCACCGACCGCGGCGACGAAGCACCTGATCCAGGCCGCCCCCATCTTCCCGCTCGACAACCCGGCGATCGTCTCGGTGCCGCTCGGCTTCCTCGCCGCGATCCTCGGCTCGCTCCTCACCCGCGCCCGCGCCGACGGCGAGCAGCTGTACAGCGAGCTCAACGTCCGCGCGAACACGGGGCTGGGGGCGGTGTGAAGTGTCGGCCGACGGGTTCCAAGTGGGCTAGAAGTGGCCGTGAACCGCGAAGAACGGGTGCAAGACGCGCTGTCGAGTGGCGCGGCTCAGGACGTTCGGATCGGTCGTGCGGTTCTGTGAGTCGAGGCCGGGGATTGCGCTGATCTCCGATGCGTACGCACCTCCGAATGTTAGCCGGAACCATTCCAGGCCGATGGTGATTCCCCCCAGGAGGTCGGTCGAGTTCTCGATCTGGCTGAGGTCCTTCACGCCGACTCCGAAGGTGGGGCCCAGCGTGACCGTCCCTCCCGGGTGCCACAGATAGCTCAGAAAGAGGGACGGTGGCACCGACAGGTCGTGCACGGTGTCGGCCTGCACTCGCAGCGTATCACCGGTCAGCTTCGAGACGCTGAAGTTCGCGCGATCTCCGAACACGAAGGCAAGGCCAGTGGAGAACTCGAATCCGTGCGCAACGGGCTTGATCACGGCGAGCGCGATGCCTTCCGTCGATGTGGGCCGGAGAGGCGTGTAAGCGTCGCCGAGCCGGTTTTGTATGCGCAGGCGGATCAGCTCATCAGTTCCGCTGTTGTAATTGTAGACCCGGGTAATCGGACCGAGGTACAGTCGCTCCAACTCGTGCCAGAAACGCACGACGCCGCCGGCTGCGTCGCGGACGGCCTTGTAGCGCGCCTGCTGGTCCGGCGTTGGCGACGTGATCGCCTGGAATCGGGCGTCCAGCTCTGCGATAAGCGCCGCATCCGATGCCAGGAACGGACGAATGGGGTTTTCGACGCCCCTCAGGGTTTCGCGAATGCTGTTGGTGACCTCACGTCCCTCTTCCGCAGTCGTACCGTTGAAGAGGTCGGTTTCGCGAATGAGGGCCAGCAGAAGCTCGGCGGCGCTTTCGATTCCGCCAGCGAAGCAGGTGAAATCCGCAGTGGGATCTCCCCTGCGCGCCTCGCACGTCTCTCTCGCTTCCCGGGCAGCCGCGAGAGTGGGATGCTGCACCTGAGCGGGGGCAGCTGACCGAAGCGCGAACAAGGTGCGAAAGGCGTCTCGCGCACTCTGGTCCTCGACAAATTGCTCGCCAGTCAGGTCATAGCTGTAGATGAGCGGATTCGCGTCCAGCACCGTCACGCGCAGCGTTTCCTTGGGATACAACGCGGTCGTGTGGCGACGCCGCAAGTCCCAGTGACATAACTGAACCACGTCCGCATCCGTCCGTGGGGCGCAATCGCCCGACGACGAACTCCCGGAGCCGTTCTGCTGCTGTTGCTGCTGCTGTCGGTTCCGCTGCTGAGCTCCTCCCTTGGAGGAATTGGCGAAGCTCGTCACGCACAGCAGCAATACCAGGGGGAGGCGGCGCATCATGGCAGGAACTCCAGAGCACGTGGAAAACGATCATGGAGATGGCGGCACAAAGAAGCATTCCCACTATTGGATGGACTAAACCGGAGGATTTACATCCATAAAACGAATGGAGACGCTCCCGCTGATCCGCGGGACGCCTCCACTCAGGTTGCATTTTTCCTTGGCGGTGGGACTTACCCCTTACGCGCCATGGCGCCGATCTTTCAGACCACGTAGTCGCTCAGCTCTAGCGGTCCTCCATCGGCTCCTTGGCCCGGGCTACCGGCTTTCCGCTTTCTTCTTGAGCGTCTCCAGATACGCCGCCAGCGTGCTCGTGAGGTGATTGAAGCCGTCCGCTCCGCCGCCCAGCAAGCCCGCGGTGAGCAGGACGTCGAGCGCAATCCAGTGGCGCGGAATCGGCGAGCCGAACTTCACGATGATCCCCAGCATCCGGGCACCGGCGAGCGCAACGAGCAGCCCCAGGCTTCCGCCGAGCAGAAACGCGACTCGCGTCTTCATCTCCTTGATGTCCGCGGCCTTGTCGCTCGCTTCCTGAAGCTGGGTCTTCGCCGCGTGGCGAAGCGCAGCCGGTTCACCCGCCTCGTGCTTCAGAAGCGCGGCGGCCGCGTTCCGGCTCGCGACGGTGTCTTCCGCGTCGAGCGTGGCCAATGCCACCCGCGCCCGTTCCGCCTGCATGTCGAGGGCATGCTCTTCGGGTTCGATCCAGAGACCAAAGAACACCTGGATTGTCCGCTCGATCAGGACGGCAATCACGAGGAATGGGGCCAGCTTGGTCCCGATCGTGGCCGGAGTGAGGTCGGGCTGGAAGACGATCGGTCCGGGCAGTTCGGTGGTTTTCCAGAACAGAAGCGCATAAAGCGTCCAGAGCCCTGCAGCCAGCAGCGCGACCATTCCGATCGTTCTCGTATTTTTTTCCTGCTGCGCGATGTCCATGGCGGCCTCCTGTAACTTGGGGTGGGTGATCGAAAGGTTGAGCCACGCTCTAATTCGAGTGTGAAGGTGTCAGGATATGAGTTGGACGAGTGATGCCGTTTTACACGTCGCAAGCGACAGCTAAAAGAGCGCCCCTGTGCAGGAGCGCCCTTCCGTAGTGGACCGCGTGTCAACGTCAGCCCTCCCGCGCCTCGTACTCCCCCTTCAGCCGCGCCACCACGCTCGGGTCCGCGAGCGTCGTCGTATCCCCCAGTGCCCGGCCCTCCGCGATGTCCTTCAGCAACCGCCGCATGATCTTGCCGCTTCTCGTCTTCGGCAGGTCGCCGGCGAAGAGGATGGCGTCGGGGCGGGCGATGGCGCCGATCTTCTTCACCACGTGGTCGCTCAGCTCGCGCTTCAGCTCCTCCGTGGGCTCCTGGCCCTCCTTCAGCGTGACGAACGCGGCGACGGCCTGGCCCTTCAGCTCGTGCGCCTTGCCCACCACCGCGGCCTCGGCCACGGCGGGGTGGTCGACGAGGGCCGACTCGACCTCCATGGTGCCGATGCGGTGGCCTGCCACGTTCAGCACGTCGTCGATGCGCCCGATCACCCAGTAGTAGCCGCGCTCGTCGCGCTTGGCCCCGTCGCCGGGGAAGTAGACGCTCTCGCCGGGCTGCTCGTCGTCGCCCGAACTGACCGTCTTCCCCTCCCACTTGGTCCAGTAGGTGTTGCGGTAGCGCTCGGGGTCGCCCCAGATGCCGCGCAGCATCGACGGCCAGGGGCGGCGGATGGCCAGGAATCCCCCGCCCCGCGGCACCACCTGGCCGTCCAGCGTCAGGATCTCGGCGCGGATGCCGGGGAACGGCGTGGTGGCGGAGCCCGGCACCGTCTCGGTGATGCCGGGGAGCGGGGTGATCATGATCGCCCCCGTCTCCGTCTGCCACCACGTGTCCACGATGGGGCAGTGCTCGTGGCCGATGGTCTTGTGATACCAGACCCACGCCTCGGGGTTGATGGGCTCGCCCACCGTGCCCAGGAGGCGGAGCGAAGAAAGGTCGTGCTGCGCGGGGAACTCCGTTCCCCACTTCATGAACGCGCGGATCGCGGTGGGCGCGGTGTAGAAGATGGTGACGCGGTAGTCCTCGATCAGCTTCCAGAAGCGCGCGCGGTCCGGCCAGTCCGGGGCGCCCTCGTACATCAGCACGGTGGCGCCGTTGGCCAGCGGGCCGTAGACGATGTACGAGTGCCCCGTCACCCAGCCGACGTCGGCGGTGCACCAGTAGACGTCGTCGTCCTTCAGGTCGAACACCAGCTTCGTGGTCGCGTAGCACTGCGTGAGGTAGCCGCCGGTGGTGTGCATGATCCCCTTCGGCTTCCCCGTGGTCCCCGAGGTGTAGAGGATGTAGAGCAGATCCTCGCTCTCCATCTCCTCCGCGGGGCACTCGCCGGGCTCGCCGTCCACCAGGTCGTGCCACCAGACGTCGCGGCCCTCCGCCATCCTCGCATCGCCCAGCGTCTCGCCGTCCGCGCCGTGGCGGCGGACGACGACCACGTGGGCGATGGTGGGGCAGCCGCCTTCCTCCTCAATGGCCTCGTCGGCCGCGCGCTTGAGCGCCACGGTGCCGCCACGCCGGTATCCCGCGTCGGCGGTGATCAGCACGCGGGCCTCGGCGTCGCGGATGCGGTCGCGCAGGCTCTCGGCGCTGAATCCCCCGAACACCACGCTGTGCGCGGCGCCGATGCGGGCGCAGGCGAGCATGGCGACGGCCGCCTCGGGGATCATCGGCAGATAGATCGCGACGCGGTCGCCCTTCTTCACCCCCAGCTTCTTCAGCGCGTTGGCGGCGCGGCCGACCTCGGATTGAAGCTCGGCGTAGGTGAAGGCGCGCTTGTCCCCGGGCTCGCCCTCCCACAGCATCGCGGTCTTGCCGCCGCGGCCGGCCTCGACGTGGCGGTCCAGGCAGTTGTACGCGGCGTTCAGCTTTCCGCCGGTGAACCACCTGCTGTACGGCGGCTCCCACTCGAGAACCCGGTCCCACTTGCGGAACCAGTGGAGCTGCTCGGCCCACCCGGCCCAGTACGCCTCGGGGTCCCGGTCCGCCTGCGCGTAGATGCCGGGGTCGCGCGCGTTGGCCTGCGCGGCGAACCCGGCCGGCGGCGCAAAGGTGCGGTCTTCCTGGAGCAGGGAGTCGAGCGTGGGTTCGGTCGATGCCATCCGTGGATTCTCCTGCGGCCGGGCGCGTGGCGAATGGGCGTTCGTTCGGGATTCAGGGGGACGGATGATGCGTCCCGCGCGAGCCACGCCGCAAGTCCCCGGCCCGGGCCGGGACAAGGATCAGGAGATAGCGGCGGAGCGGGATGAGGATTGAGATGGGGATGGAGGATGGGGGATGCAGATGGTGGGGAAGATGCCACTGAAGTGGGGGCTACAACGGCACGCAGTCCGCCTTCGCGGCGCCTTCGCGGACTTCATATCGGCGCGGGAGAGCTCCGGTGCGCCACCCCACGCCTGTCATCTCGAGTGCCGCCGGGCATCTGCGCGAGACTTCCCGGCCTGATCAATCCGCGAAGGTGCGGAAGAAGTCATCGAGGCGACGGCGGCCGTAGGATGGTGCGACGCAGTCGACCTGGCTGACTGCGGCGCCGAAGGCGAGGAGCGCGGCCATGCGGCGGTTGAACGGGCGCATCACCGTGGCGGAGGCGCGGAAGATGGCTGGCGGAACGCGCGTCAGCCGCGGCTCGCGGCCGAAGGCGCGGAAGGCGAGCTCGACGATCTGCGCGCGCGTCATCACGTCCGGGCCGCCGACGGAGATCTCGCGCGCGTCACCGGCGACAGCGGCGGCGCAGACCTCGGCCAGGTCGGCCTCGTGGATGGGGTTCGTGTACGCCTCGCCGGTGCCGATCACGATGCCGCGGCCCTGCTTCGCCATCTTCGCGATCTCGCCGAAGAAGGAGAAGAAGCCGGTCGGGCGGATGATGGCGTGGTCCATCCCCGACGTTTTCAGCTCGTCCGCGATGCGCTCGTGGGCGTCGGCGTACTCCAGCCCGCGCATCCCCCGCGCGCCGAAGACGGAGACGTACACGAACTTGCGCGCGCCGGCGCCGCGCGCCGCCGCCAGCAGGTTGCGGTTGCCGCCCCAGTCCACCTCCAGCGGGCCGCGGCGGTCGCGCAGGCTGCTCAGGCTCATGGATGCGCCCGCGCAGGAGAACACGACGTCCGCGCCCGCGCACGCGGCGGCGAGCGACGGCGGGTCGAGCAGGTCGCTACGGACCGTCTCGTCCGCGGCGCCAACGGAGCGCGCGGGGTCGCGCACCAGCGCGCGGACGCGGTAGCCGCGCGCCCTCAGCTCCGTCACCACGCATCGCCCGAGATGCCCTGACGCTCCCGCCACCAGCACCGTCTCCATCTCCGTCTCCCGTCGTCGTCGGTTGGGTGATCTCGATCCCGGCGCGAATCTCAAGTCGATGACGAGCGTGGATGATCAGAAGATCCCCGCATCTCCATCGCCCCTTCTCCCGACCCGTTCGTGGGGAGATGCCGGACGCGCGGGACTCGCGGGCCGCGCATCGCCCGCCTACCTTGCGCGACCGATCTTCATCCACCGAACGACGGAATCCCATGCCCGACGCCGTGACCGTCCGCCCCGCCACGCCCGCGGACGGCGACACCTGGCTGGCGCTGGTCGACGCGCTGGCCGACTACGAGAAGCTGGACCGCCCCACGCCCGACGCGCGCGGGCGCCTGCTGAACGACGCGTTCGGCCCCGATCCGCACCGCATCCAGGTGTACATCGCCGAGGTGGACGGGCGCGCCGTGGCGTACGCCATCACCTGCGAGACGTACTCGTCGTTCCTGGCGCTGCCAACGCTGTACCTGGAGGACATTTTCGTGCTCCCCGACGCGCGGCGGCACGGCATCGGCCGCACGATGTTCCGCTACCTCGCCGGCGAGGCGGTGCGGCGCGGGTGCGGGCGGATGGAGTGGGTGGTGCTCGACTGGAACCAGCTCGCGATCGACTTCTACGACAAGCTGGGCGCCCGGCGGATGACGGAGTGGTACACGTATCGGCTGACGGCGGAGCAGCTTCGGGAGGTCGCAGAGGGATAGGTGCGGAAGTGCGTGAGTGCGGAAGTGCGGAAGTGCGGAAAGGTGTGTACGATGGCCGATGGCGATGGTGGTGGTGGCGGCGAAAATGCGGCTGAAGCCGCGGCTACAACGGCGCACACTCCGCCTGCGCGGAGTTCGTGGCGAGGAACCGCACGTGCGCCGGAACGCGCGCCGATGAAGTCCGCGAAGGCGTCGCGAAGGCGGGCTGCGTGATGTTGTAGCCGCGAGCTCACTCGCATTTTTCGCGCACCCATCTCCGCCGCCCGCAACACCATTCCCTTGTCGCGCACCGCCCATCTCCGCATCACTCACAGATCGGTCGCGCCGGTGTCCCGAATCGGGCGTCCGCGAACCGGCGGGAGGTGCGGGGGTAATCAGCGGGTGAGCGATGGGGATGACGAACCACCAGCGATGACGACGATGCCCGCGACGACCTTCGACCGTATGCCCGACGACGCCCGGCTGTTTGTGTTCGCCGCGCCGCGCCCGCTGAACGACGGCGAGGCGGCCGCGCTGCTGCAGCGCGTGGACGGCTTCCTGGAGCGCTGGGCCGCGCACGGTGCGCCGGTGCTGGGCGCGCGCGACTTCCGCGACGGACGCTTCCTCCTGGTGGCCGCGGACGAGCGGGCGACCGGCGTCTCCGGGTGCAGCATCGACTCGCTGCAGCACGCGCTGGCCGACGCCGAGGGCGTGCTGGGCACCGACCTCCGCCGCGGCGCGTCGCTCGTCTACTGGCGCGACGCGTCGGGCGAGGTGAAGTCGGCCGAGCGCGGGGAATTCCGGCGCCTGGCCCAGGCCGGCGAGGTCGCCGACGACACCGTCGTCTTCGACAACACCGTCACCGATGTCGGCGCCATCCGCGCCGGGCGCTGGGAGACGCGCCTCCGCGATGCCTGGCACGCGCGGGCCTTCCCCATCGGCGCCGCCGCCGCCGGCTGACGATTCGCATCGCCCCAACACGGCGCCCCTTCCGATCGCGATCGGAGGGGGCGTTCTGCTTCGTTCGGAGTGAATCCGCGGCTGACGTGCTGGACCGGTTATGGATCCTTCGGCCTGCAACCGTCTGCGCAGGCAAAGCTTACCGCGTGGTCGGCCTCAGGATGACGTCTTTCTCTGGGGACGGACGTGGTGTCCCGTCGATGATCAACGGCGGGCGGCGCGGGCGGCGAAGTAGATGAGCGCGGCGGCGGCGAGGACGCCGGCCACGACGGCCCACTCGAGCGGCTTCACGGACGTGACCATGTAGGCGATGGCGGCGAGGGCGAGGAACGGCACCACGCCCGCCGCGGGGACGCGGAAGGGGATGCCGCCCGCGCGCACGTCGCGGCGGCGGAGCTCCCACGCGGCCAGGCAGCACCCCGCGTACAGCAGCAGCGTGGACAGGTTCGCCAGGATCGCCAGCTTCTCGAAGCCGCTGGTGACGGCGAGGATGCACACGATCACCCCCTGCACCACGATGGCCACCCACGGCGTGTGCCAGCGCGGGTGCACCGCCGCCAGCTGCCTCGGCAGAAAGCCGTCGCGGCCCAGCGCGAAGAGCGCGCGCGGCACCGCCAGCGTCATCCCACCCACGTAGCCGAACATCGACACGGCGGCGCCGGCCAGCATCATCGCGCGGCCGGCGGGGCCGAGCGCGACGGCCGCCGCGTCCGCCAGCGGCGTGCTGGACGTGGCCAGCGCGTCGCCCAGCAGCCCCTGCGACACCAGGTGCAGGCCGATGTACAGCAGCGTGATCCCGATCATCGCCAGCGCGATGGCGCGGGGGATGGTCCGGGCCACGTCGCGCACCTCGCCGCTCGGCACCAGTGCCGTCTCGATCCCCGCGAACGCGAAGATCAGCAGCACCGACGTCCGCGCCACCTGGCCGCCCGACGGAGCGCCGTGCCACGCCAGGTTCCCCGCCTTCACCGCGAACGCGCCGGCGACCAGCAACAGGAGCAGAGGCAGGAGCTTGGCGATGGTGAAGACGACGTTCACCGCCGTCCCCTGCCGCACACCGCGCACGTTCACCGCCGACAGCAGCGCGAAGGTGGCCACGAGCACCGCCGCGCGCGCCGCCGGTCCGCCCAGCGCCGGCACCAGCGCGCCGACCGCGTCCGCGAAGAGCGTCGCCACCGCGGCGAGGGCGAGCGTGCCGACGGCCCACAGCAGCACGCCGGAGAGGAAGCCCGCCAGCGATCCGAACGCGACTTCCACGTACGCGTACGGCCCGCCGGTGAGGGCCACGCGGCTTCCCGCCTCGGCGAAGCAGAGGACGATCAGTCCCATCGCCACCGCGCACACGAGGTAGGCGATCGGCGCGGCCGAGCCGAGCTGCCCCGCCACGAACGCGGGGAGCCGGAAGATGCCGCCGCCCACCGTGATGTTGACGATGCTCGCGGCCAGGCCCCAGATCCCCACCACGCGAACCAGGCGGCTGTCCGCGGCGGGCGCTTCTTCAGGAATCATCGTGGGGCGGGAGATCGAGGGGCGGCGGAGGGATGACCGGGAGCGCGCGAAGGATCGTCCCCGCGCATCGACTCCGCAAGCGCGGCGTGCGCCCGCGGCGTGCGATGCGGTTCGGCCATGCGGAAAGTCTTACCTTTCACGACTGTGCTTGCGATCAAATCAAACGCTCATCATCTTCATAGTCCCACATGCGCCGTGGTGTTCGGGCGCGCGGACACGCTGGACTCCGGAGGACTTCATGAGGCACGGAAGACGGTGGATGGGCGCGATCGTGCTGGCCGCCATGGCCGGTGCGTGCGGCGAAGGCGCGGGCACGCGGAACGGCGGGCTCAGTCCCACCGCGCCGCGGCTCTCCGGCGCGACCACGCACGTGGCGGTGAGCTGCCCGGTGAAGATGGACTTCGGCGCGTCGGCTACGTGCGCCGCGTACGGCTACGACTCGAACAACGTGTTCACCAACAGCGGCGTCACGTCGTGGTCGTCCTCGAACACCTCGCTCGCGACCATCACCTCCGGCGGCACGGTGACGGCGGGCTCCACCGGCGGAACGGTGACCATCACCGCCGTGATCGACGGCATCCCGGGGTCGACGACCATCCAGATCGTGCCACCGCTCTCCGTGAGCATCGGCGGCCGCAGCACGGTGCGCACGAACGCGGAGTGCTACTTCTGGGCGACCCCGTCCGGCGGAACGGCCCCGTACACGTACACGTGGAGCCAGACGTGGGGGACTGGCTACAGCGACGGCTTCGACGGCTACTACGCGCGGAGCTCCACCAGCTACACGCTGTACGTGACCGTCCACGACGCCAACAACGTCACCGCGACGGCCGCCAAGAACGTGACGGTGAGCTCCAGCGCCGCGCTCTGCCCGTTTTGACCTCTCCGCGGCACGGCCGAACGCCCCGGACGCGAACTGCGTCCGGGGCGTTCGTGTCAGCCGGTCCGCGCCTACTCCGGCGGACGCACCTTCTTCACGCGGTAGCGCGGCTTGATGCGCTTGTTCAGGTACCGGCCGAGCGATTCGGACCGGCGCAGGCGCTCGGCCTCGGTGGCGGGAACGTCCAGGTAGTCGTACACCCCGCCGTTGATGAACTCCACCTCGAGCGTGTGGCTGCTTTCTTCATAGCCCACGCTGCGGACGCTGCTGGAATCGACACGCTGCCTGTCCACGAATCACCTCCTCCATTCAGATCATCCCTTGCTTTTGCGCCCGTAAACGGTGTACACTAATCGTGCCATAGTAAACGTAGTTAATGACGAGACGGCAAGACGGCGGATCTGGCAGGTCACGCGAACCCTGCCAGGGCCCCTGCCGATGCTTCGGCACCTCGGCGATGCCCGCGGCCGCAGTCCCGCAGGGACTTTGTGCAGTTGTTGCCCCCGAATTCATTCGGGGCCGGAGCGAGGGATTGGAGGGTAGACCGATGGGGAAGATGAAGATGAAGATGAAGATGAAGGAGGATCCCGCCGCATGAGCTCGCCCGACCCCGTTGCCGAGGAGCACGCGCCGCTGGAGGCGTGGGACGATGCCGCGGATGCGTGGGCCGCCGCCGTCCGCGGCGGCACCGACCCGCGCCGCGCGCTGACCGACCGCGCCATCCTCGACCTGGTGCGCCAGGTGCCCACCGGCCCGGTGCTGGACCTGGGCTGCGGCGAGGGGTGGCTGGCGCGCGAGCTGGCGTCGCGGCGGCACGAGGTCACCGCGCTGGACGGCTCCGCGCGGATGATCGCGCTGGCCGAGGCCGCGGGCGGCAAGATCGAGTACGGGCATACCCCCTTCGCCGAGGCGGGCGAGAACCCGCGCAAGCTGCGGGGCGCCTACGGCACCATCATCTTCAACTTCTCGCTGCTGGACGCGCGCATCACCCCCGTCCTGGCCGCGGCGGGGGCGGTGCTCTTCCCCTACGGCCGCATCCTCATCCAGGCCGCGCACCCGGCCGCCATGATCGGCGACGCCTCCGGCTACCGCGACGGCTGGCGGATGATGGAGGAGGCCGCGCCCGGGGTGAAGCTCATCCGCCCCATCCCCTGGTACTTCCGCACCTTCACCACCTGGGTGCTGGAGCTGCGCCGCGCCGGCCTCCTGCTCGTGGAAACGTACGAGCCGCTGGATCCCGAGACCGGCCGCCCCGTCTCGCTCCTCCTGCACGTCACCATCCCCGAGCGGCGGCCGAAGCGGAGTGCGGAACCGCGATAATGCGGAAGTGCGGGAGTGCGGAAGTGCGGGAGTGCGCTGGTTCAGCGCGAGCAACGAAATCGGGGCGGCGTCCCGGCGTGGACCCTCACCCGAAAAGATGAAGGGCGAGACAGAACTGCCGTCTCGCCCTTCATCTTTTCGCCCTCTCCCGACAGCAGGAGAGGTGGACGGCAACAGCAGTTCAGCGCACGCGAAGTCGCAGTTCCCCCTCTCCCAGCCGGTTTTGGGAGAGGGGTGGCGAGCGGAGCGAGCCGGGGAGAGGGCCGGGAAACTTTCGCTCCCCGCCGGCGTACTGTGGCGGGGCCGGGCGGCTTGTGGAAGCACGCCGCGCGGCGGATATTCGTACGGCCCGCACCCACCCCTCCAGAGTGCCGCACGGCAGGCCCGGACGCCTGCTCGATGGCCGGGCCGCATCCACCGCACGCGTGAGCACAGTGCCGACCTCTCAGACCCGGGCGGGGGCTCGCTCCAGGGCCGCCGCCAAGGACAAGCCGGACGCGAAGAAGAAGAACGAGACGCTCGAATGGATCAAGTCCATCGGGGCGGCCGTCGTGCTTTTCCTCATCATCCGCACCTTCCTGGTCCAGGCGTACAACATCCCCTCCAACAGCATGGAGCAGACGCTGCTGGTGGGCGACTACCTGATGGCCAACAACGCGGTGTTCGGCGCGCACATCCCGTTCACCGGGTGGCGCGTGCCCGGATTCCGCGACCCGCGCCACGGCGAGATCGTCGTCTTCCGCCCCACCTATAACCGCCCCGAGGAAGACGTGGTGAAGCGGGTGATCGGGCTTCCCGGCGACACGCTGCAGGGGCGCGACGGGGCCGTGTACCGCAACGGGAAGAAGCTGGACGAGCCGTACGTGCAGCACAGCGGGCGGCAGGCCGACGGCCCCATCGGCTTCGACGGCTCGCAGGGCGGCCCGCCGCCGGAGACGGACCCGGCGCGCTACGGCTACCACAACCACATCCCCGCGCTGCTGCCGGCCGTCAACCGGGCCACCTACCAGCCCACGCGCGACAACTGGGGCCCGCTCGTCGTCCCCAAAGGCAGCTACTGGGTGATGGGCGACAACCGCGACGAGTCGCTGGACTCGCGCTTCATGGGCTTCATCCCCCGCGACGTGATCCGCGGCAAGCCGCTGTTCATCTACTTCAGCGTGGACCAGGAGAAGGATTCGCCCTTCCCGCACTTCCTGACCGCCGCGCGCTGGGGCCGCATCGGCACCGGCATCCACTCCTGCTGCGAGAAGTAGCCGCGTGAGCACCGGGGCCGCTTCCCGCGCGGGGGCCGGCCCCGCCGCCCTCCCCGAGCCGCCCGGCCCGGGGCGCGGCCTCCCCTTCAGGCAGCTGGCGGACTTCCGCCGCGACCCGCTGGCCTTCCTAGAGCGCGTCCACCGCCGCTGGGGCGACGTGGCGCGCTTTCGCTTCGGCCCGCGCAGCGTGTACCTCCTCGCGCACCCCGACCAGATCCGCGACGTGCTGGTCACCCGGCACCGCAACTTCATCAAGAGCCGCGCGCTGCAGCGCGCCCGCGTCATCCTGGGCGAGGGGCTGCTGACCAGCGAGGGCGAGCACCACCTCCGCCAGCGGCGGCTGGCGCAGCCCGCCTTCCACCGCGAGCGCATCGCCGCGCTGGGCCGCACCATGGTGCGGTACGCCGCGCGGACGGCGGGCGAGTGGCAGGGCGGGCGGGAGATGGAGGTCACGCGGGAGATGAACCGCCTGACGCTGGCCATCGCCGGGAAGACGCTCTTCGGCGCCGACGTCGAGGCCGAGGCGGACGAGATCGGCGGCGCGCTGAGCACGGCGCTGCTGGCGTTCAAGCGGCTGACGAATCCGCTCGGCCCCATCCTGGACCGCCTTCCGCTGCCGCAGACGATCCGCGTGCGCCGCGCGGCGGAGCGGCTGGACGCCACCATCTACCGCATGATCGACGAGCGGCGCCGGAGCGGCGAGGACCGCGGCGACCTGCTGTCCATGCTCCTGGCCGCGCGCGACGAGGAAGGCGACGGCGGGGGGATGACGGACCTGCAGCTGCGCGACGAGGCGCTCACGCTCTTCCTGGCCGGGCACGAGACCACGGCCAACGCGCTGGCGTGGACCTGGCATCTGCTGGCGCGGAACCCGGAGGCCGAGGCCGCGCTCCACGCCGAGCTGGACGCCGCGCTCGCCGGCCGCGCCCCCGCGGTGAACGACCTGCCGCGCCTCCCGTACACCCGCGCCGTCCTGGCAGAGTCGATGCGCATGCGCCCGCCCGCGTGGGTCATCGGCCGCGAGCCGAAGGAGGACTTCGAGGCGGGGGGATTCCGCATCCGCGCGCGGTCGGTGGTGATGCTGAGCCCGTGGATCACGCACCACGACCCGCGCTGGTGGCCCGAGCCCGAGCGCTTCGACCCCGCCCGATGGACGCCGGAGATGGAGGCGGCGCTCCCGCGCTTCGCCTACTTTCCCTTCGGCGGCGGCCCGCGCAAGTGCATCGGCGAGGGCTTCGCGTGGACGGAAGGCATCCTCGTGCTGGCCACGCTGGCCCAGCGCTGGCGCCTCCGCCCCGCCCCCGGCGCCGAGGTGGGCCGCGAGCCCCTCATCACCCTGCGCCCCACGGGCCTCCGGATGATCGCGGAGCCGCGGTAGGGCACGAGTTTCGGTATCCCGGAGGAGGGCTACCAACCCTTTTCCGGATCGGGATCGAATCCTCGATTCGCCGCATGGATGCGGACTTGACGTTCGGGACAGGCGTGGCTAACTTGAACAGAGCAACGCGCAACTTGGAGACGAACATGGATCCCTACCGACGCACACCGGAACTCTCGCCGGAAGGAACGCGGGAGATTCTGGAGGAGATGGCGAATCCTCCCAAGGACACGCCCGAGCGCCGCGCGACCTTCGAGCGGGGACGCTTGATGGCCGAAGTGAGAAAGCGGTCCAACGTTTCCACTGAGGCGCTGGAGAAATTGTTGAAGTGATCGAGTGAACGACGCTGTTGTGCAAACAAGGCGGGTCGACTGGCGGCCCGCCTCTTTCTTTGCCCATCAACCTCGTCGCGTGGATGCCTGCCTCCCCGGAATTCCCTCTGGACGAGCTGGTGGTCCGGGCCATGGATGGATCTCCCGACAGCGGATTCGACTGCGGCCGCGCGGACCAGACGGATTTCCTTTACGAGCGCGCCTGGGAAGATCACCAGGCGCAGCTCTCCGTCACCTACCTGTACTACTTCGGCGGAATCCTGGCCGCCTACGCCACGGTCGGCATGGACGCGCTTCCGCTCGCCCGGAGCGAGCGCGATCCTGCCATGCGGTACCGGGATGTCAGCGCAATGAAGCTGGCGCAGCTCGGGGTGCACCGACCTTTTCAGGGAATGGGACTCGGGAGAGTCGTGGTCGGCGACATCGTCGAGCTCGCGCGCGACGAAGCATTGCGTGTGGGGTGCAGATACCTCACGCTGGATGCGCAGCCGGACCTCGTCGGATGGTACGAATCGATGGGCTTCGAGCGTAACGTGCTTCGGCAGGCTCAACGGATCCGGGACGCCATCGAGCACCGCCGCGATCCCGACACCATCGCGGTCAGCATGCGGTTCGATCTTCGCAAGCACATCCGAGGCTGAGGACTGCGCCTGCCTAACGAATCTCGGGAGATGGGAGATGGAAGCCGACCGTGAATACTTCGTCGACACGCTGGGCGCGCTCGTCCGCATCAACTCGATCAACCCGGCGTTCAGCGACGGGTCGACGAACGAAAGCGAGGCCGCCGGGTGGACGGCGAAGGAGATGGAGCGGCTGGGGATGAGCGTGCGGCGCTTCGAGGCGGAGCCGGGGCGGGCGAGCGTGGTCGGCGTGCTTCCCGGCTCCGGCGGCGGGCGCTCGCTGATGCTGTACGCGCACCTCGACACCGTGGGGATCGAGGGGATGCCTGAGCCGTTCGCGGCCGAGGTGCGCGACGGGAAGATGTACGGCCGCGGCGCCTACGACATGAAGGCCGGCCTGGCCGCGGCGCTCGCGGCGGTGAAGGCACTGCGCGACGCCGGCGCGAGCCTCGCCGGCGACGTGCTGATCGCCGCGGTGGCGGACGAGGAGGTGGCGAGCATCGGGATGCAGGAGGTGCTGCGCCACGTGACCGCCGACGCGGCGATCGTGACCGAGCCGACGGAGTTGGAAGTCGGCCTGGCACACAAGGGGTTCAGCTGGATCGAGGTGGAGACGTTCGGACGCGCAGCGCACGGGAGCCAGTTCGGGGTGGGGATCGACGCGAACCTGCGGATGGGGCGGTTCCTGGCGCGGCTGGACGCGCTGGAGCAGGAGCTGCGCAACTCCGAGCCGCACCCGCTGGTCGGCCCGCCGTCGCTGCACGCCGCGGTGCTGAACGGCGGCACCGGCGCCAGCACCTACGCCGCGCACTGCAGGCTGACCGTCGAGCGGCGGATGGTTCCCGGGGAGACGGAGGAGCTCGTCGTCGGCCAGCTCCGGGCCATCGCCGACGCGCTGGCGGAGGAGGACTCGACCTTCCGCGCCGAGGTCCGCGCCACGCTCACCCGCGACTCGTTCGAGGTGCCCGCGGACGCGGCGATCGTGCGCAGGGTGCTCGCCGCCGCTGCGGAGGTGCTCGGCCGCACGCCGGTGACGCGCGGATTTCCGTTCTGGATGGACGCCGCCTTCCTCGCCGCCGCCGGCGTGGAGACGGTGGTGATCGGCGGCTCCGGCGCGGGCGCGCACGAGACCGAGGAGTGGGTCGACATCGAATCGCACGTGCAGCTCGCCACCATCCTCGCCCGCACCGCCGCATCCTACTGCGCGGCGGGGTGATGGAGATGCGGGGCGAAGGCTCGCATCGGCTGTCTCCGTGTCTGACGTGCGGGACCGGCAATAGATCCTTGATAGCAATCTTTTTCGTTGACATCAGGAAAGAGGCACCAGTTGGAAGCTGGCTTTCCGCGCGTTGCTCCAGACGCGCTCGAAGTCGTCGGGGTTGAGGCGCTTCGAGTGACGCAGCCGCAGGAGATGGTC
>NZ_DATIND010000053.1 GCF_035474595.1 Longimicrobium sp. | reverse complement strand
CCGCGCACCGATTCCGGTGCGAAACAGGACGAAACGGCACGCCCGGAGCTCCCCTGGACGCTGGGCCTGCTGACGACCCCCGGTTTGAGGAGTCGGGCGAAGCCCAAGCACTGTTTTTTAGCATCCTGCTAAGTCCTAAGTCCTAAGTCCTAAGTCCTAAGTCCTAAGTCCTAAGTCCTAAGTCCTAAGTGCCAAGTGCCAAGTGCCAAGTGCCAAGTGCCAAGTGCCAAGTGCCAAGTGCCGTAGGCACAACTCAGGACTTGGGACTTGGGACTTAGGACTTAGGACTTCTGTTTACACTCTCGCCCCCGCGCCCTCGTACATCGGCCCCGTCACCAGCTCGCCGTCGGTGATGACCTGGCGGTCCCACGGGTAGACGATGAGCTGGCCCGTTTCCATCCCGAAGTAGCTGGGGCGCCAGCCGCCGGGGCGCACGAACACGGCGGCGGTGCGCACGTCGGCCGGGCCGACCTCGCGGACCGCGGCCAAGGCCAGCCGCATGGTGTCGCCGCTGCCGGTGATCTCGTCCACGATCAGCACGCGCTTGCCGCGGCAGCGCACCGGCGTGGCCGACAGCACGCGCGGCTCCACCGTCATCGCCGCGCCGTCGCGCCGCGAGATCTTCATCGAGTCGAACTCGGCGTCGAGCATCGAGGCCAGCGTGGCGGCGGGGATCACCCCCGCGGTGGCCACGCCGATGACCAGGTCCGGCCGGTACTCGCGCGCCACGCGCACCGCCAGCGCGCGGCACATCTCGCCGAACAGCTCCCACGACAGCTCGAAGGTGCCCTGCGTCGCTGTCAGCGCCGGCGAGCCAGGGAACGGGTACGTGCGGGGCATGGCGGCACCTCTCCGTACGGGTGGGTGGAGCGAGGGGCGTGCACGTTACAAGTTCCGTTCCCCGAAGGGAAGAAAACGTTTGCCGTGATTCGATTTCAGCGTTGTCCCGGCGCCGCGCCGGCCGCGCACGTTCCCATCCGCCGGGCGATCACGATACCTTCCTCGTGCCGCCGCTGGAGTCGGGATTTCCCCGCATCTCCATCATCCCGATCTGCCGCTCGCCCGATTCCGATGCCACCTTCCGCGCCGAATCCCGCCGGCTACAGCGGGACGCCGCTCCCGAAGAAGCTCGGCATCAAGCCCGGCCACCGCCTGCGCATCCTCGACGCCCCGGCAGACTTCGCCGCGACGCTCGGCGAGCTGCCGGGAGACGTCATCAGGATTGGGGAGGATGACGATACGGCGGCGGGGCTGGACCTGATCGTCTTCTTCACCCTCTCCGCGGATGCGCTGCGGGCGCGGTTCGATGCCCTCGCGCGCTCCCTCCTCCCCGCGGGGATGCTGTGGATCGCGTGGCCGAAGAAGGCGTCCGGCGTGCGCACCGACCTCACCGAGGACGTCGTCCGGGAGATCGCGCTGGAGCGGGGGATGGTGGACGTGAAGGTGTGCGCCATCGACGCAACGTGGTCCGGGCTGAAGCTCGTCTACCGCCTGACGGACCGGCCGAAGTGAGGCAGCGGCCGCCGGAGGACGCTGCTCGCGCGCGGACCCGCGCGGCAGTACAATCTCCCGCATGGCAGATGCAGACCTCCGCGCGCGCGCCGACGAGCGCTTCGCCCGCGCGCTCCAGGAAGCGGGCGCGCGCGACCCGCGCGACTTCTATCGCAAGCAGATGGCGGCCCTGAAGGCGGCCAACCGCGAGGCGTACCAGCGCGCGGTGAGCTACTTCGAGGAACGCCTGATCCCCGCCGTGGCGGCCGACGACAGCGACCCGCTGGCCGAGTGGCTGGAGTACGGGCGCGTGCTGGCGAACCTGGCCACGCCCGGCCGCACGGTGCAGATCGACGCCGGCGGCCGCGCGGCCGACTACGCGCGTCCGGTGCCGCCCGGCTCGCTGGTGCTGCACCTTCCCGAACGCACGGGAGATACGGCAATTCCCGTCGGGCTCCCCACCACGCTGAGCCCGGCACAGCGCGCAAACTACGATCTCCTCGTGCGGCAGCAGCAGGGGTTGTAGGCGCCAAAGTCGAGGTGCGGCCGAAGCTTTGGCGCGCGTCCAAGCCTTCCCGGCGAATGAATTCGCGGGCAACAACAGCACAAAGTCCCTGCGGGACTGCTGCCTCGGCATCACCGCAACGCACCGAGGTTTGTGCCGCGATTAGTTCTCCCCTCCCCCGCGGAGCGGGCGGAGGGGCCGGGGGAGGGGACCAGCCGGGGCCGCGCCGAGGCTGGCGTCGCGCGCGGATGCAGAATTGCAAAAGCAGAGGAGCCGGCGGTCGCTTTGACCGCCGGCTCCTCTGCTTTTCTTCATCTCCCCGGCGCTCAGCCGGTGCTGGTGGCGTGGTCGGCTACGGGGAGGCGGATCTCGAAGCAGGCGCCGCCCAGCTCGTCGCCGGGGCGGTGGCGCACCCAGCCGCCCAGCTGCGACACCATCCAGGCCACGGCCGAGAGCCCCATCCCCCCACCCTCGGGGTCGGCGAACGGGGCGGGCTCGAAGAGGGTGGCGGCGCGCGCCAGGTCCAGCCCCGCGCCGTCGTCCTCGATGTCGATGCACACCACCGCCTCGGCGTCCTCGTCCATCCGCCGCGGGTCCTCCACGCTCACGCCCACCTGCACCTCGCTGCGGCAGTGGCGCATGGCGTTGGACAGCAGGTTCCACACGGAGCGGAAGAGGAACGACGCGCGCCCCTCCACCTCCACGGTGCCGGGAAGGTCGGTCTTCAGCCGCACCTCCACGCCGCGCGAGCCGGGGAAGAAGCGCCGCACCGCGCGCTCCACCTCCACGCCCACGTCGAAGCGCACCTCGGGGGAGAGCGCGCGCCCCTGCACCACGTCCAGCGTGTCGCGGACCATCAGGTTCAGGTCGGCGCTGGTCTCCACCACGTGCTCCAGGTCACCCGTGGCCGGGCGGCCGTCGCGGGCGTCGGCGGCGGCAAGGCGCGCGCGGGCCTCCAGCGCGCTCAGCCCCAGCGCCAGGTCGTGCATCAGCTCGGCCGAAACCTGCCCGAGCGCTTCCATGCGCTCGCGCAGCTGCAGGCCGCGGTAGTCGTCGTACGGGTTGGAACGGCTGCCGAATTCCATCGGTCCCTCGACCCGCCGTGAGAGGGTTCCCGGACACCCGGAACGGACTTCGCCGGGCACGGGGTGTGGGGCGCTTGCAAAGATAACCGTGGATGCAAGACGGTCGCCAGTCGCGTGGCGTCACTCCCTCGCCGCAGCCACGCGGAAGCGGCCGGCCAGCGCATCCAGATCCACCGCCGTTTCTGCTGTGCGCTGGCTGGTTTCGGCCAGCTGCCCGACCGCTGCCTGCTGGTTTTCGGTGGCCGCCGCCGCGTTCTCGGCGCGTTCCACGGCGGCCTGGGTGATCCCGCGGATGCGGCCCATCCCGTCGCGAATTGCGGCAAGTGCCGCGGCCTGCCGCTCCACGTCGGCGGTGATGCGCTCAATGAAGCGGACGGTGTGCTCCAGCCCGCTGACGATGGAGCCCAGCGAGTCGCGGCCGGCGTCGGCCACGTCGCCCACCCCGGCGATGCGGACGCTTCCCGCGCGCAGCCGCCCGCGCACGTCGGCGATCGCGGCGGCGGTGCGGTGCACCGTTCCCGCCACCTCGGCGGCGCTGGCGGCCGACTGCGTGGCCAGGTCGCGCACCTCGCCCGCCACCACGGCGAAGCCGCGCCCCTGCTCGCCGGCGCGCGCGGCCTCGATGGCGGCGTTCAGGGCCAGCAGGTTGGTCTGCTCGGCGATCTCCTGGATGGTGGTGACGAAGCCGGCCACGTGGCTTCCCGCCTCTTCCAGTGCGTCAATGGCCGTCTCCAGCCCGCCGTAGTCGTGGCGCAGCTCCATCAGCAGCCCGCCGGCGCGGCCGATGCGCTCGGCGTGCGCCCGCGCCTCACCCGCCATCTCCCGCGCCTCGCGGCTCGACGCCGCCGCCTGCTCGCGCAGCGCGTCGCCCTCGCGGCTCGCCGCGTCGACCGCGCCGCCGCTGGCCGCGATGAGCTGCAGCTGGTCGCGGGCCTCGCGCGCCACCTCGCCGGTCGACTGGCCGATGAGGGCCGCCGAGGCCTGCACCTCGTCGGCGGTCGACGCCAGGATGTCGGAAAGGCGGGCGAGGGCCCGGGCGCGCTCCTGGATCTCGCGCACCATCTCTCCCACCGCCTCGCTCATGCTGTTCACCGAGACGGAAAGGAAGCCGATGTCGTCCAGGTGGCGGCCGGGGAGCCGGGCGGTGAAATCGCCCCGCGCCGCGCCGGCCAGCGCATGGCGCACGCGGCGGAGGCGGCGGGTGTAGGCGGCGGGGCCCGCCATCGCCAGCCACCCGGTGCCCAGCAGGAAGAGCGTCTCGATGAGGATGACCACGGCCGCCCGCCCGTCTCCCCCGCGCAGCCCCAGCCAGCGGCCGAGAGGATACACGACGGCGGCGAGCGCGAGCTGGACCTGCGCCGCGCGCGGCATCCCCAGCGCGTACCCGCCCACGGCGAAGATCAGGTAGGGGAGGACGAGGTACCCCTGCGGCCCCAGCGCCCACGCGAACCCGCCGATCACCAGCACGTCGAGGGTGGAGATGAACCAGAACTGCCAGGGCGAGAACTTCCCCGCGCGGTGCAGCCCGGCGACCAGCGCGTTGCCGGTGAAGGTGGCGAGCGCCAGCGCCACCGCCGCGGCGAGGGTGATGCGGAGCGCGCCGGTGTAGTGGCCGGCCAGCGCCATCGCCACCGACAGGAAGCAGAGGAACCAGCGCTTGGCCAGGGCCTGCCGGTGGCGCTCGCGCATCACCAGCCAGCGCTCGCGCGCGAAGAGCGCGTCGAAGTCGGTGCCGCGGTCGGTCAAGTGTGGGAGCGGAGCGAAGATGGGGCTGCGGGACGGCGGGGAGGCAATGATGCCGCGCGCCCGGTGCCCCGTCAAGTGATTCACGGAGGATCTCTCACCGAGGTCACGGAGGTCACGGAGGTCACGGAGGTCACGGAGAAACGATCGCGCTCCTCCTCCGTCCCCCGCGGCCGCCGCGGGACGGCTGCCGCCTCGCCGCCATCGCGCGCAGCCGGTCCGCGACGCGGGCGATGACGGGCTCCCACTCGCCCGCGCGGGGCTGGCGGAACAGGCGCATGGTGGGGTACCACGGCGAGCCGTCGCGGGCGTCCATCCAGCGCCAGTCGCAGTCCGCGTGCAGCAGCGTCCATACGGGGACGCCGAGGGCGCCGGCGAGGTGCGCGGGCATGCTGTCCACGGTGACGACCAGGTCCAGCGCGCGCATCACCCGCGCGCACTCCGTCACGTCGTCCGAGCCGGAGACCACGCCGAATCCGTCCGGCGCCTCCGCGAGCGCATCGCCGCGCTGCAGGAGGTGGAGGGCGACGCCGGGGATCCCGGCGAGCGGGGCGAGGAGCGGGAAGGGGACGCTGCGCCGCTCGTCCCAATCCCCCGCCCGCCACACCAGCCCCACGGCGAGGCGGCCGTCCTTCGCGAGCGGCGCCGGATCGGCGTGGAGATAGGGAACGCGGTTGGGGAGGTCGTCCACCGTGCTGCGGAAGACGTGCGCGAGCTCCATCACCTCCACGTCCACATCGTACTCCGCCTCGCACTCGCCGTCGTGCAGCGGGAGGAGATGGTCGATCCCGCCGACTGTCCGTAGAAGGGGGATGAGCTGCGGCTGCGTCCAGACCGCCACCCCGGCGGCGATCGCTTTCACCAGCGGCGCGTAGCGGATGAACTGGAGGGTGTCGCCCAGGCCGTGGTAGCAGCGGACCAGGACGCGGCGGCCGTCCAGCGGCGTGCCGTCCCACACCCACTGCTCGTGGCGCGGACGGTTCCAGCACGGCACGCCGGCGTGCGCGCGCAGCACCGCGTCGCTCGCACGCCACGCCGCCGCGAAGTCGCCGCGGCGCATGGCGCGGAACCACGCCGCGCCGGCCCGCTCCTCGATCTCCACCCGCTCCACGTCCGCGCCCGGCAAGGCCGCCCTCCGCGTTCCGATTTTTCTCCGTCCGCACCGTGCGGAGCGCTTGCCGGTTCCGTGCCGCTACGCGTCCGCCGCGGGCTGGGGCTGCGGCGGCGGCGCAAAGCCGCGCGCGGCCTGCTCCTCGAACGCGCCGACGTCGGCGTAGTAGGCGCGGGCGATGGCCGGGTGGGCGGGATTCGTGTACAGCTCCGGCTTCGGCGCGTCGACCAGGTCGGCGATCTGCGTGGCGACCTCCTCGGCCGTCTGCGGCGCCATCGGGCCGGTGGGACGGATCCCCGGCGGCCCGCTCCCCGCGCCCAGCGCGTTGGTGGCGAAGTCGGTGCTCACGATCCCCGGCATCACCGTGGAGACGTGGATGCCGGGAAAGCTCTTCGCGAGGTCGACGCGCAGGTTGGCCGTGAGCGAGTTCAGCGCCGCCTTGGCCGCGCTGTAGACCGAGCGGTTGGTGGCGACGGGAACGCGGCCGAGGAAGGAGGAGATGTTGATCAGGTGGCCGGTTCCGCGCTCCTGGAAGTGCGGGAGGATGGCCTGCGCGCCGTAAACCGGCCCCTTCACGTTCACGGCGATCATCTCGTCGATGTCGTCGTCCGTCAGTTCGTGCACGGAGCGGTTGATGCCGCGCCCGGCGTTGTTGATCCACACGTCCACGCGTCCGAACGCCGCCAGCGCCTCGTCGCGCAGGCGCTCGACGTCCGCGCGCTTCGTGACGTCCGCGCGGACCACGTGCACGCGCCCGCCTGCCTCCGCGGCCACGGCGCGCAACGCGTCCTCGTTGCGCGCGGCCAGCACCAGCGCGTGCCCGCGCCGCCCCAGCTCGCGCGCGACCGCCGCCCCGATCCCGCCGCTCGCGCCGGTGATGACGACGACTTTCTCTCCCGACGATCCGTTCTCGGCCATGCTCCCGTCCCGCTTGAAAAGGTGTGGACGATGGCGACCGCAGGTCTCGTGCGAAGACGAATCCCCACCGCGTCTCGAGCATCGCAGGATCTCACGCGGAGACGCGGAGATTGCGGTTTACGGAATCGATTCGCGTCCGAAAGTCGGCGAACGCACGCGGAGCAGCTCGTCTCCCGTCTTCCGCAGGAGGTCCCAGGCGGCGCGGACATGGGGCTCCTGCGTGCGGAGATTGCCGATCGCCAGGCGCAGGGCGATGCGGCCGTGCAGGCGCGTGTGGGAGATGAAGATGCGCCCGCTCTCGTTCACCGCGGCCATGATCCGCTCGTTGTGCGCGTCCGTCTCTTCCTCGCCCATCCCCGCCGGGCGGTGGCGGAAGACGACCAGGCTGAGCGGCGTGGGCGCCATCCGCTCCCAGAACGGCTCCGCGTCGATCCACCCGGCCAGCTCCCGCGCCAGCCGCACGTGCTCGCGGATGCGCGCGGCCACGCCCTCGGCGCCGAAGTAGCGCAGCACGAACCACAGCTTCAGCGCGCGGAAGCGCTTGCCCAGCGCGGGGCCGTAGTCCATCAGGTTGGTGACGCTCGCGCCCTCCGGCGTGGCCAGGTAGTCGGGGACGAGGGAGAAGGCGCGGCGGCAGAGCTCCGGGTCGCGCAGATAGAGCACGGAGATGTCGATGGGCGTGAACAGCCACTTGTGCGGGTTGGTGACGACCGAGTCCGCCCGCTCGGCGCCGTCCAGGATCCACCGCAGCTCCGGCACCGCCGCCGCCGATCCGCCGTACGCCGCGTCCACGTGCAGCCACACCTTCCGCCGCGCGCACACGTCCGCGATGGCGGCGACGGGGTCGATGCTGCTGGTCGACGTGGTCCCCACCGTCGCCACGACGCAGAAGGGAAGCATCCCCGCCGCGCGGTCCTCCTCGATCGCCGCATCCAGCGCGGCGGCGTCCATGCGGAACTCGGCGTCGACCGGGATCTTCCGCAGCCCCTCCATCCCCAGGCCCAGGGTGATGCACGCCTTGTCGATGGACGAGTGCACCTGCTCCGAGGCGTAGACGCGCATCCGCGGCAGGTCGCGCCCGCTCATCCCCATCTCCCGCACCCCCACCCGCGCCGCCTCGCGCGCCGTGGCGATGGCGACCAGGGTGGAGATGGAGGCGGTGTCCTGGATCGTCCCCCGAAAGACCTCGGGGAGGCCGAGCATCTGCCGCAGCCAGTCCAGCGCCCGCTCCTCGACCTCGGTGACGGAGGGCGACGAGCGCCACAGCATCCCGTTCACGTTCAGCGCCGCCGCCATCATCTCGCCGATGATGCCGGGCCCGGAGCCGGTGATGGCGAAGTAGGCGAAGAAGCCGGGATGGTTCCAGTGCGTGATCCCCGGCATCACCACCCGTTCCACGTCGGCCAGCACGCCCGCGAAGTCCTCGCCCTGTGACGGTGGTGAGGGTGGGATGAGCGCGGCGACGTCGCCCGGCTGCACCCGCGAGAGGACGGGATGGCGCTCCACGCCGGCGAGGTAGTCCGCCATCCAGTCCACCGCGGCGTGGGCGTGGCGGCGGAACTCCTCGGGCGGCATGTCGCCCAGCACGGGGGCGGCGGAACGGGGCGCGGCGGCGGGCGGCGCGGGCTCGGTGGTGCTCATCAGGTTTTCGCGGCAAGGGGTCCGCGGTAACTTATCCGCCCCGCCGGGCGGACGCACGGCGACGCACGCATGCAATCCCGGGCCGATGCACATCCAGACTCCCCTGCACGTCCAGAAGGCGCTGGAAGACGGCGGCGCCGTGGTGGCGCTGGAATCCACCGTCATCGCCCACGGCCTTCCGCACCCGCGCAACCTGCAGGTGGCGCGCGAGCTGGAGGCCGAGGTGGCCGCGAACGGCGCCGTCCCCGCCACGGTCGGCGTCGTCGCCGGGCAGCCGGTCGTGGGGTTGTCGGAGGAGGAGATCGAGCGGCTGGGGACGGCCGAGGGCGTGCTGAAGCTGTCCACGCGCGACCTGCCGATCGCCATCGCGCGGAAGATGGACGGCGCGACGACGGTGGCGGCCACGATGTGGCTGGCGGACCTCGCGGGGGCGTCGGTGTTCGCGACCGGCGGGATTGGCGGGGTGCACCGCGGCGGCGCGCACGACGTCTCGGCCGACCTGGCGGAGCTGGGGCGCACGCGGATGCTGGTGGTCTGCGCCGGCGCCAAGGCGATCCTGGACCTCGCCGCGACGCGCGAGGCGCTGGAGACGGCGGGCGTGCTGGTGGCCGGATACGGGACGGACGAGCTGCCGGCCTTCTACTCGCGCGAGAGCGGGCTGGCGGTGGACGTGCGGGTGGATTCGCCGCGCGAGGTGGCCGACCTGTGGACGGCGCACGAGGAGATGAACCTTCCCGGCGCGCTCCTCCTCTGCGTTCCGCCGCCGCCGGAGCACGCCCTCCCCGCCGCCGAGGTGGAGACGGCGATCCGCGCCGCGCTGCAACAGGCGGACGCGCGCGGCATCCGCGGCAAGGAGGTGACGCCGTTCCTCCTCACCGCCGTGGCCGAGCGGACCGGCGGGCGGTCGCTGGAGGCGAACGTCGCCCTGCTGCGCAACAACGCCCGCGTGGCCGCGCAGGTGGCCGCCGCGCTGGCGGGGGATTGATGGCCGTGAATCGGGAATGGGCGCGGGTGCGGAAAGTTCCCGGCGCAACCGGTCACCGGCGACTGAAGTCGCAGCAACAACTACGGGAAGCCTCGCAAACTGCGCGAGGCTGTTCAGCCCGGAAGCCAGGTCCGGCTGCGGAGGGCGTCTCCCTTTCATCCTCCCTGGACGCGCGTATCGCGGGGACGACTCAGGATGACGTCATCGGGGGATCGGCGCGGGAAACACCGTCGGCGGTCACCGCGCGATGACGAAGGCAGAGCTGCGGGCCGAGGCGCGGCGGAGGCTGCGCGCGCTGGCGGACGCGGAGCGTGCGGCGGCCGAGGCGGCGCTGGACCGGCGCGTGTGGACGGTGCCGGAGATCGCGGCCGCGCGGACGCTTCTCCTCTTCGCGGACCTGCCGGAGGAGGTGACGACGGACGCCATCGCGGCCGAGGCGCTGCGGCGCGGCATCACCCTCGTCTACCCGCGCACGGTGCCGGAGACGCGGACGATGACGCTGCACCGCGTGGACTCGCTGGACCACCTGCTGACGGGGAACTACGGGATCCGCGAGCCGGACCCGGCGCGGTGCCCCGTCGTCGCGGAGGAATCGATCGAGGCGGCGCTGGTGCCGGGGCTGGCGTGGGACCGACGCGGAAACCGGCTCGGCCGTGGCGCCGGGTACTACGACCGGCTGTTCGGCGCGCCGGAGTGGCGGGGCTTCCGCTGCGGCATCTTCTTCTCCTTCCAGGAGATGCCGGAGATCCCCACCGAGCCGTGGGACCTGCCGCTCGACGCCGTCGTCACCGAGCTCGAGATCTGGCGGCGCTCGGGCCCACTCGCGCCTGCGCCCGGGACGTCATCCTGAGTCGAACACCGCGCTTCGCGCGACCACGATGGATGAAAGGGGGAGGCGTCCTCCAGAGCGAAACCGGCTGCCGAGCCGAACAGCCTCGCGCAGTTTGCGAGGCTTCCCGTAGTTGTTGCTGCGACTTTAGTCGCCGGTGAGGGGCAAGGCCGCGAACTTTCTATTCAGGCCGGCCACACCGTCGCTTGGCCGGTACGGACGGTTGCAGGCCGAAGGATCTATCCCATTCCAGCACGTCAGCCTGGGAACCGCGACCACGGCAGCCGTTGGGCGCGTTTCCGCGCCGCATGCTCATGAAGAGGCGATAGATCCTTCGGCCTGCAGAGATCCGCTTGGACGCACTTGGGTGTGGCCGGCCTGAATAGAAAGTCCCGGACGCAGCCGGTCACCGGCGACTGAAGTCGCAGCAACAACTACGGGAAGCCTCGCAAACTGCGCGAGGCTGATCCGCTCATTCTGTGGCATCAGCGCTCACGACCAATCTCCTTTCATCCTCCGTGGTCGCGCGCAGC
>NZ_DATIND010000052.1 GCF_035474595.1 Longimicrobium sp. | reverse complement strand
CGTGCGAAACATGGCAGTCTCCTTGCGCGAAGGCTGCAGGGGATCAGGAAAGGACCGCGTTGTCGATCAGCCGCGTCCTGCCCACCCGGGCCGCCACCAGGAGCACGGTCCCGGAATCGGCCGTGGCCACGGGCTCCAGGGTCAGCGGGTTCGCGGCCTCGGCGTACTCCGCCTGCACCCCCGGAACCTCCAGGGCCTTCCACAAGGCGGCCCGGAGCGCTTCCGCGTCCCGCTCGCCGGCGGCGAACAGGGCGCGCCCGTGCTCCAGGCCGCGCGAGAGCGCACGCGCGCGCTCCCGTTCCTCGGGGGAAAGATAAACGTTTCGCGAGCTCATCGCCAAGCCGTCGGGCTCGCGCACGATCGGGGCCACCTCCACCCGCACCCCCTGGTCCAGGTCCAGCGCCATCCGGCGGATGAGCGCCGCCTGCTGAAAGTCCTTTTGCCCGAACACGGCCATGTCCGGGGTAAAGATGCCGAACAGCTTGGCCACCACCGTCAGCACGCCGCGGAAGTGCCCCGGCCGCGCCCCGCCGTCCAGCCGCCCGCCGATCTCCTCGTCGGGAAGGACGGACACGCGTGGCTCGCCCTCCGGATACATGTCCGCGGCGGACGGCGCGAACACCAGCTCCGTCCCCCGCGACGCGGCCAGCGCTAGGTCGCGCTCCAGGTCGCGCGGGTACCGGTCGAGATCTTCCGCGGGCCCGAACTGCAGCGGGTTCACGAAGATGGACACGGCCACCACGTCCGCCGTCTCCCGCGCGCGGTCGATCAGCGAGAGATGGCCGTCGTGCAGGTACCCCATCGTGGGAACGAGCCCCACGCGCTTCCCCGCCGCGCGCTGCTCCGCCACCCACGCGCGCACCTCCGCCTTCGTGCGCGCGACGACCGGCGCGGCGTCCGCGCACTCCGCGGCGGCCACGTCGATGCACTCCGCGGCCGCGAGGCTCTCCACGCTCATTCGAAGGTGTGCTCCGCGCCGGGGTACTCGCCCCCCTTCACCGCCCGCACGTACGCGCCCACGCCCTCCGACACCGCCTGGCCCACCTCGGCGAAGCGGCGCAGGAACTTGGGCCTGAAGTCCGTGTTCAGCCCCAGCATGTCGTGCAGCACCAGCACCTGCCCGTCGCACCCCGCCCCCGCGCCGATGCCGATCGTGGGCACTTCCAGCGCGGCGGTGATCTCCTCCGCCAGCTCGCCCGGCATCAGCTCCAGGACGATGGCGAAGGCTCCGGCATCTTCCACCCGCCGCGCCTCGTCGATCAGGCGCCGGCGGTTCCCGTCGTCCCTCCCCTGCACCTTCACGCCGATCACGTTCACCGACTGCGGGGTGAAGCCCAGGTGCCCCATCACCGGGATCCCCGCCTCCACCATCGCGCGGATCGTCTCCGCGGTCCGCTCCGAGCCGCCCTCCAGCTTCACGGCGTGGGCGTACGTCTCCTGCAGCACGCGGCCGGCGTTGCGGACCGCGTCCTCGCGGGACACCTGGTAGGTGAGGAAGGGGAGGTCGACGACCAGGAGGGCACGCTCCACCCCGCGGCGCACGGCGCGCGCGTGGTGGATCATGTCGTCGAGGGTCACGGGCAGCGTGGTGTCCAGCCCCAGGATCACCTGCCCCAGCGAATCGCCGACCAGCACGACGTCTACCCCCGCGCCGTCCACGAGCCGGGCGAAGAGGTAGTCGTATGCGGTCAGCGCGGCGATCTTGTCGCCGCGGCGCTTCATTTCGCGGAGGTCGGGCACGGTGACCCTCCGCACGCCATTCCCGCGCTGTGTGGACATTTCCCAATCTCCCGGGCCCGGCCTTTCCAGGTTGCCGCCGGGCCGAAACGATGTCCGTGGTAGCGGGTTGACGTGCCTGAATTGTACGGAGATGTTCAGGCCGTGTCAAACCTCCTCCGCTTCGATCCGCCCCTGGCCCGCGCGCTGGCCGCCGAGCTGGCCGCCCTGCTGAACGGCCGCTCGGCGCATCCGCTCCCGGTCTTCGACAGCGACCTCTCGGCCACGCTGCTGCTGGACCGCGGCCAGGCGCTGCGCTGGGACCTGCACCCCACGCGCGGCTGGGTGCGCATCGTCCCGCGCCCGGAGGGGATGGACGCGCGCCTCCCCGACGCGCGCATCGTCCGCGTCGCCGCGCCCGACGACGAGCGGATGCTGCGCATCGATCTGCACGAAGGAAACCGCTTCCGGGGCGGCACCCGCGCGCTCGTCGTCGAGCTGCACACCAACCAGTGGAACGCGCTGCTGGTCGATTCGGCCGACCGGCGCATCGTCTCCCTCCTGCGCACCCGCGAGGCCGGCGGGCGAACGCTGCGCACGGGCGAGGTCTATCATCCCCCCGAGCCCCAGAAGCGGTTCAGCGGCAACGGGTTATCGGTAGATGACGCGCGCGCGGAGTGGATTTCGCGCCTCGCCCCCGTCCCGCCGCCCGAACGCCGCGGCGAGCTGCTGCGGTGGTTCGCGGGAACGAGCCCCATCAACGCCGCGGCGATCCTGGGAGATGCGGGATCAACGGACGACGCGGCCGCGCTGGAAACGGCGTTCGGGAGATGGTGGGAGATGCGCCATTGTCCATCTCCCGAGCCCGTTCTGCTGGAGATGAAGAACGGCCCGCAGCCCTATCCCCTCCCGCTGGACGGGATCCCGGCGCGGCGATGCGAATCGCTCCTCGCCGCCTTCGAGCTCCTGGCCGAGGCGGGCGAGTCCGGCGCGGAGGAGCGCGACCGCGCGGAACTGCTGGAGCGCGCGCGGCGGCGCCTCGTCTCCGCCCGGCGCCGCATCGAGCGCCTGTCCGCGCAGCGGTCGACGGTGGGCGAGGCCGAGCGCCTGCGGACGCACGCGGACCTGGTGCTGGCCAACATCGCCCGCGTGCAGCCCGGCGCCGCGAAGGTGACGGTGTACGACGCGGACGGGCGGAAGCTGAAGATCGCGGTGGACCCGGCGCTGAAGCCGCACGAGTACGCCGAGAAGCTGTACGAGGACGCCCGCCGCCGCTCCCGCGCCGAGACCCGCCTCCCCGAGCTGCTGCAGCGCGCCGAGGCCGAGGCCGCGCGCTGGGCCTCCGCCGTCGCGGCGATCGAGGCGGGCGAGACGCCTGCGTGGGTGGCGGGCGCGCTGGCGAAGGCCGAGCAGCGCGAGCGCGCGAAGCCCGCGGAGAAGAAGGTGCGCCTCCCCTACCGCGTCTACCGCACGTCTGGGGGGCTGGAGGTGCGCGTCGGGAAGACCTCGAAGGACAACGATGTGCTCACCTTCCGCCACGCGCACCCGGAGGACGTGTGGCTGCACGCGCGGCAGGTCCCCGGCTCGCACGTCGTCTTGAGATGGAGCGAGGAGGGCGCGCCCCCCGCGCGCGACCTGGACGAGGCGGCGGTGCTGGCGGCGTTCTACAGCAAGGCCCGCTCGTCCGGCACCGTGGCCGTGGACTGGACGCGCCGCAAGTACGTCCGCAAGCCCCGCGGCGCCCCCCCGGGCCGCGTCACGCTGCTGCAGGCAAAAACGGTGTTCGTGGAGCCCGACGCCGCGATGGAAGAGCGGATGCGGGAGGATGAATCGGCGGGAGGATGATGCTGATGAGTGCGTTCGCCCGACATCCCAAGGGCGGCTGAAGCCGCGGCAACAACTACGGAAAGCCTCGCAAACTGCGCGAGGCTTCAACTGCACCCAAGGTAGTTGCGGGCGCGCGGCGGACGCCTATTCGCACGCCGGTGCCAGCCTGCGCAGCAGGCTTCCCGTCGTTGTTGCTGCGGCTTCAGCCGCCTTTCACGTCGGTGGCCTCGGAAGGATCAGACGATCACCATCGCATCGCCATACGAGAAGAAGCGGTAGCCGCGCTCCACCGCCTCAGCGTACGCCTGCATTGTCAGCTCGTAACCTGCGAACGCGGCTACGAGCATCATCAGCGTGGACTTGGGGAGGTGGAAGTTGGTGATGAGGTGGTCTACGGCGCGGAAGCGGTACAGGGGGCGGATGAAGATGTCCGTCCACCCCTCGCCCGCGTGGATGACGCCCGCCTCGTCCGCGACCGTCTCCAGCGTGCGCGTGACGGTGGTGCCGACGGCCCAGATGGCGCCGCCGGCCGCGCGGACGGCGTTCAGCGCGTCGGCGGCCTCGCGCGGGACGTGGTACCACTCGCTGTGCATGCGGTGCTCGGCGGGGTCGTCGGTCTCCACCGGACGGAAGGTGCCGACGCCCACGTGCAGCACCAGGCGGACGATGCGCACGCCCTTCGCCTCCAGCGCGGCCATCAGCTCGGGGGTGAAGTGCAGCCCCGCCGTCGGTGCGGCAACCGAGCCGCGCTCGCGGGCGTAGACGGTCTGGTAGCGCTCGCGGTCCTCCTCGGTGGCGCGGTGCTGCACGTACGGCGGCAGCGGCACCTCGCCGTAGCGGTCCAGCGCCTCGGCCAGCGGCAGGTCGGTCACCAGCCGCACGATGCGCTCGCCGCCGGGCGTGCTCTCCACGATCTCCACGCGCAGCTCGCCGGACACCTCCACCGTGCGGCCGGGCTTCAGCTTGGCGCCGGGGCGGACGAGCGCCGTCCACAGCTTCTCATCTCCCCCGTGTGGCGTCAGCAGCAGCACCTCGGCCTCGGCGCCGCTCGCGCGGCGGCCCAGCAGGCGCGCGGGAAAGACGCGCGTCTCGTTCACCACCAGCGCGTCGCCCGCGGGAATGTACTCCGCCAGGTCGGCGAACACGCGGTGCGCCAGCCCGCCCGTCGCGCGGTCGACGACCAGCAGGCGGCTGGCGTCGCGGCGCTCGGCCGGCGCCTGCGCGATCTGCCCGGGCGGGAGGTGGAAGTCGTAGTCGGAGGTGCGGAAGCCGCGCTCGCTCATCCGCGGCCTCGCACATCGGCGGCTGAAGCCGCAGCAACAACTACGGGAAGCCTCGCAAACCGCGCGAGGCTGTTCGGCACCGGAAGTCCGCGAAGGCGGACTGCGTGCGGTTGTAGCCGCGACTTCAGTCGCATTTTCCGAAGCCGGCGGCGCGGTTCAGCGGAATGACGTGCGGCGGATGCCACAGATCCTTCGGCCGCCGCCATGATCCAGTGCGGGAGACGGTCCGGCGCGGCGGCGGCGCTCAGGATGACGTCATCAGGGGAGGATGCGAGGACGCGCGGCGAAGGCTGGGCGCGCACAGGAAGTCCGCGAAGGCGGACTGCGGGCCGTTGTAGCCGCGAGTTCACTCGCATTTTCCGAAACCATCCTTCCCGACCCACCCCGCCCATCACGCCTCGAACAGGCTGGACTGCGGGCCGTCGCGGCTGTCTACCGGGGGCGCGAAGCCCAGGCGGCGGTAGGCGAGCGTGGTGGCCACGCGCCCGCGCGGCGTGCGCATCAGGAAGCCGTTCTGGATCAGGAAGGGCTCGTACACCTCCTCCAGCGTCCCCGAATCTTCCCCGATCGCCACGGCCAGCGTGCTCAGGCCGACAGGTCCTCCGCCGAACTGCTCGATCAGCGAGCGCAGCACCCGGTTGTCCATCTCGTCCAGCCCGTACTCGTCCACGTCCAGCATCTGCAGCGCGGCGTCGGCCACGGGCGTGTCGATGACGCCGTCGGCGCGCACCTGGGCGTAGTCGCGCACGCGGCGCATCAGGCGGTTGGCCACGCGTGGCGTTCCCCGCGAGCGCTTGGCGATCTCCATCGCCCCCTCCGTCGTGCAGCGGACGCCCAGGATCTCGGCGGTGCGGGCCACGATGAAGGCCAGCTGGTCCACCGGGTAGTAGTCCAGCCGCTGCACGATCCCGAAGCGCGCCCGCATCGGCGGCGTCAGCAGCCCGAAGCGCGTCGTCGCCCCGACCAGCGTGAAGCGCGGCACCGGCATGGTGATGGTCTGCGCGTGCGGACCCTCGGACAGGCGGATGTCGATGCGGTAGTCCTCCATCGCGGGGTAGAGGAACTCCTCGATGATGGGGCGCAGCCGGTGGATCTCGTCGATGAACAGCACGTCGCCCTCGGACAGGTTGGTGAGCGTGCTGACCAGATCGGCCGGCTTCTCCAGCACCGGGCCGCTGGTGAGCTTGATGCTCACGGCCATCTCGCGGGCGATCAGCATCCCCAGCGTGGTCTTGCCCAGCCCCGGCGGGCCGTACAGAAGCACGTGGTCCAGCGGCTCCTTGCGGCTCAGCGCCGCGTCGATGGCGATCTTCAGCGACTCCTTGGTCTTGGGCTGCCCGATGAACTCCGCCAGCCGCTGCGGCCGCAGGCTGAGCTCCGCGGTTTCGTCGTCGCCCAGTGCCTCGGGGGTGGTGATCTCGGAGCGCTGCGGGTCCACGGGAGCGTCGGGCTGCGGGAGAGCTTCGGGTTTACCCGGCGGAAACTACAGGGGACAGGGGACAGGGGACAGGGGACAGGGGACAGGGGACAGGGGACAGGGGACGGCAGGATCGGCGGACTGGGCTGAAGATGCGCTCGGAGGTGCGAGAGATCGGAATCGTCGGTTGATGGAGGAAGATGCGGCGCGCGATCAGGGAGGCGGTGGGCCGACTGCCCGCTTGGCCGTCTCCCCTGCGGAAACCCGCGGTGGCGCGCCGGCGAGCGGACGCCGCGGATCGCTCAGCTCCAGGAACTCCTTCGAGGGAGGCGCACCCAGCGGCGTACGCCGGTTCCAGATCTCCACCAGATGCCCCGCCGTCATCCCCAGGTAAGCCACGGCGCCCCCGGCAACGATCTTCAACGCCACCGCGAGCGGCGGATGGAAGAGGATGATGGCTCCCAGCACGGAGACCCCGGCCACGTAAGCGGCCTGCCCCAGCGGGGAGCGCGTGATGAAGTTCCACGCGCGCCGCAGGCGTCCCCGCGGCGGGGCGGCGGCCGGCGGCTCCGGCGGCAGCTCGACCCAGATGTGGCGGCCATCCGGGCGGCCGACCAGCCTGGCGGTCTGGCCCCCTCCGGTGATCCCCGCCGCGATCGCCCCGATGCCGGCGACGAGCGGCGGAATCCCCCACGGGCTGCCGAGAACGAGCGCGAGGATCGACCCCGCCGCGACCACGCTCCCGCCCGTCAGGATGCGGCGCCGCATCCGCTCCGAAAGCTCGCGGCCGGTGACCATCTCGTACCGCTCCGTCCACGGCGCGGCTTCGGGCGGAAGCGGCTCGGCAGGGTCCAACTCGACCAGCTCCGTGCGAGGAATGGCGTTGAAATCCATGGCGCACCGTAAAGGAAGAGTCCCGGCCGGACCACTCGGGAGATGAGCCGCAGGTCCAGGGCGCCGAGATTCACCGGACTGGATCGATTGCATCCGCCGGTTCGGGCTGCGGCAACTCGAGCGGGCGATGAGGATTCGCCAGCTGGTAGAACTTCTCGGCGGAGTCGGGATCGCCCACGGCGCGCACCCCGGCCGCGGTGTTGAAGAACACGAACCCGCCGGCCGCGAGCGCGCAGAGCGCCACGATCCAGTGCCCGCCGAACGCCAGCACGAGCGCGGCAATGAGCGCGACGATCGCGACCGGCACGACGATGTCGTGGCGCTGCTCGGCCTCGCGCAGCTCCGTCCGCTGGGTCAGCGTCGAAAGGCGCATCTTCCATCACTCCTTCAAGATCGGGGTCCCGCTACACTCTCTGCCGGGCAACACACCGCGTGCCAGTCCAGCCTCTTCCGACCCGAATCACCCCGGCCGTCACTTCGACGTGGCGCGGGCCAGGGCGTGGCGGATCAGCTCGGGGGCGGTGAGGCCGGAGCCCTGCTCGGTGACCACGGCGCGCACCGCGCGGTCCGCGTCGCCCTGCGTGATGCCGAGCGCGACCAGGGCCCGCAGCGCTTCCTCCACCCCCGGCGTGCGCGCCGCCAGCGGACTGGGCGCGAAGGCCAGGTCGTCGAGCTTGTTCGACAGCTCCACCGAGATGCGCTCGGCGGTCTTCTTTCCCACCCCGCTGACCGCGGTGAGGGCCGCCACGTTGCGGTCGCGGATGGAGCGCACCAGCATCTCCGCGCTCATGGCCGAGAGCAGCGCCAGCGCCAGCCGCGGCCCCACCCCCGACGCGGAGATCAGGCGCGTGAAGATCGTGCGCTCCACCTCGTCCAGGAAGCCGAACAGCATCTGCGCGTCCTCGCGCACCAGGTGGTAGGTGCGCAGCGTCACCGGCTCGCCCACGCGCGGCAGCCGCTCGAACACGGTGGTGGGGATGTGGATCTCGTACGCGACGCCGCTGGCCGTCATCACCTCCACGCGCTCCAGGTCGCGCAGCAGCAGCTCACCGCGGATGCGGGAGATCATATCGTCGGGTCAGGATGGAGAGATGGATCGGTAAGCCTCGGATCGCCGGCTCGACCGATAGACCACCGGACTTTAATCCGATGTTCTACCGATGGAGAAGGGCGAATGAATTCGCGGCAACAACGGCCCGAAGTCCGCCTTCGCGGACTCGATGTCCGGCACTCGTGCGCTTCGTCCGCATCCGCGTTGTTTTCACTTTCGCACTCTCGCACCTTCGCACCTCACGGGCGGAGCTTCGGAGGCGTCATCAGCATCTTCATCGCCGCGATCTGCGCGGAGGCCTTCGCGGCGGGGCCGAAGCCCTTGAAGCAGTGGGTGAGGGCGACCGCCACGCCGTCGGCCGCGTCGTGCGGCTTGGGCGGCTCCTTCAGGCGCAGGAGGCGCTGGACCATGTAGCCCACCTGGTCCTTGGTGGCCGCGCCCGCGCCCACCACCGCGTTCTTCACCTCGGCGGGGGGATACTCCGCCACCTTGAGCCCGCGGAGCGCGCCCGCGAGGAGCACGACGCCGCGCGCGTGGCCCAGCACCACCGAGGTGCGGACGTTCTTGGCGTAGAACACGCTTTCCACCGCCAGCACGTCGGGCTTCGCGCGGGAGATGACCTCCAGCAGCCCCTCGTGGATATCGCGCAGGCGCTCGGGGAGCGGCGCGCGCGGGTGGGTGCGGATGACGCCGCACTCCAGCAGCAGAACGGCGCCGTCGCCCTGCCGCGCGACGACGCCGTAGCCGGTGACCGCAGTGCCGGGGTCCACCCCCAGCACCACGGTTTCGCCCGCGCGCCCGGTGCGCGCGGTCGCGGGTGGTTCAGACCTCGGCGAGGCTGTCGACATCCAGGTCGGCGTTGGTGTACACCTTCTGCACGTCGTCCAGGTCCTCCAGCAGCTCCAGCAGCTTCACCAGCGTGTCGGCCTCGCCGCCCGCCACGTTCACCATGTTCTTCGGCACCATCGCCAGCTCGGCGCTCTCCCACTCGATCCCCTTGGCGCGCAGCGCGTCCTGCACGGCGTGCAGCCCGGTGGGCTCGGTCAGCACCGTGAGCGTGCCCTCCTCGGAGCGCACGTCCAGCGCGTCGGCCTCGAGCGCGGCCTCGGTCACCGTGTCCTCGTCGTAGCGGTCGCCGTCGAGGGTGATCTCGCCGCGGCGGTCGAACATCCACGCCACCGAGCCGGTCGTCCCCAGGTTGCCGCCGTTGCGCGACAGCCAGCGGCGGATGTCGGCCACGGTGCGGTTCCCGTTGTCGGTCAGCGACTCGATCATGATGGCCACGCCGCCGGGGCCGTACGCCTCGTACGTGATCTCCTCGTAGTTCACGCCCTCGAGCTCGCCCGTGCCCTTCTTGATGGCGCGGTCGATGTTCTCGTTGGGCATGTTGGCGGCGCGGGCCGTGTCGATGGCCAGGCGGAGGCGCGGGTTGCCGGCCGGGTCGCCGCCGCCGGCCTTGGCGGCCACGGTGATCTCACGGATCAGCTTGGTCCAGTTGGCGGCGCGCTTGTTGTCGGTGATCGCCTTCTTGCGCTTGATCTGCTTCCACTTGCTATGCCCGGCCACGGGGCACCTCCACGGATGTGTCGTCGGGTTATGGCAGGATGCACGTAAGCTGGGAAAGATAGCCGGTCCGCGGCGTTTCTTCAACGACGGGGGATGGAAAGAAAGGATGGACGCGCACGGCACCGGATCACCCGCCGGGCAGGGGCAGGGTCCCAGCCGCGGCGCTCAGGGGATGACGGTGGCTCCCGGATTGTACGGCGGCTCGACGACAGGGACTCCCGTGGTGGCCAACGTCAGGCTGGTCAGCCGCGGCAACTCCGTGATCCCCGGGCGCACCCACGGCTTGCGCTCTCGCTCGGCGGGTGTATGGGCGGTGCGCATGGATTCCTTGCCGAGGGGAGACGGTCACACCAGAGCGGCGGATCCGTGAACAACGGTACCGTGGCGGCGGGTCCCGGGGAAGTGCTCGAGGCCACGGGTCGAGCCCGACGGCGGGAGCGAACGCGGGTCTCGGCCCGGCTCAGACGATCGGCGTGTCGGGCCAGATCTCGGTGAAGCACGTCCGCCCCGTCTCGTCCACGTACTCGATGGTCAGCCGGGAGCCGTCGAATGTGAGCAGGGCGAAGCCGTTCATGGCGCGGTCGTCGCGGTCCGGGCGCGGCACGTTCCAGTAGTGCGCCACCGGCGGCGCGAACTCCGGCCCCAGGTGCACGTTGTGGGTGATGCGGACGCGCTTGCCGCCGTGGCCGATGCAGCGCGCCAGGTAGTTCCCGAAGCGCGGATCGCGCGTGTAGTACAGGCTGCGGTGCTCGTGCCCCCAGAACCACCCGAAGATGCGGCCCGTGTCCACCGCCGGCTGCAGCCTGGCGGGCAGCTTGTGCGCGTTCCGCCGCGGGCGGCGGTCCACCGCCGAGAACATCTGGTGGTGGCTGAGCAGGATGTTGTTGTCGGGGCCGTTCGAAAGCTGGTGCATCAGCCAGTCGAACTGCGACGGCTCCAGGTCGTGGTCGGCGTACGCGCTGTCGATGGCGATCAGCTTCCAGTGCTCGTTGCGCAGGCAGAAGAAGCTCGCCCGCTGGCCGCACCAGGGAAGCACGTCCAGGAAGTACCCCTCGCCGTTCGCGTTCATCTCGTGGTTGCCGTTCATCGCCCAGTACTTCGGGCCGCTCCCCACCTCCTCCATCCACACGTCGATGAACCGCTTGTGGGCCCGCGACCGCGTCCCCGAGGGATAGATGTCGCCCAGGTGGATGATGTGGTCGGGGCGGCGCGCGGCGATCGCCCGGGCCACGCGGCGCGCGCGGTCCTTCGCCGTCCCCCAGTCGCCCACGAGGGCGACGCGGCAGCTCTCCGGCAGGTCGAACACGTCGCCGTCCAGCGACTCCGGCTTCCTGAACTCCACGTAGTTCTCCGCGCGCTTTCCCAGCACCCGCGCGATCAGCCGCAGCAGCGAGACGCCCTTGCCGTGCTTCTCCTGCGGATGCTCGTCGGCGTGCTCGTCCAGCGCCGCCTGCACCAGCGCGATGACCGGGTCGTGCGACACGTAGTCGTCGCCGCCCTCCATCTCGTCCTCTTCCTCGGCCTCGCCGGTGGGCGAGCGGGCCCATTCGTCCGCCGTCCGCAGCTCGCGCGAGAGCAGCGACGCCACCTCCGGCGACACCTCCTCCAGCCCGTCCACCTCGTGCCCGTCGCCGCGGCGGTGGAAGAGATCGGCGGCGTCGCGGACCACGTCCAGAACGGTCGTGCGGGTGCTGGCGATGGGGTTCATCTCTACCTCCGGCGGTGGGATGAAGGTGGATCACATGAAGCCGGGACGTGCGCCGCGACGCGTGCGAATCCACGCCGGCGCCGCGGAGAGGAATCGTGCAGGGATCTTTCGGGAGATGCAACGATGTCGGCCGGCCACGGCACTGGCGCGGGACGGGTCCGGGGAGGAGATCATACGGCCGTTTCACGCGACGATTGACACGCGGCGGCCCCTGCGGGATCTTGCGGGTGATCCCACCATCATCGGCCTCGGGAGCGGCGGCGGCCCGCGCTTCGGCGTGCCGTCGCCCGGCTCCGTGCATCCCCATCACACCCGGGAGGAGCGATGAAGAAGCTGCTGCTGTCGCCCGACGAGCTGCGCGTGGAGAGCTTCCCCACCGCCGCGCTGCAGGACGGCGCGCCGGGCACCGTTCGCGGGCACTTCGCCACGCAGGGGCACACCTGCGTGCTGGAAACGCGCTGCGCCGCGCGCTCGTGCGTTTCGTTCGGCGCCCCCACCTGCACCCTCGCCGAGCTCTGAGCCGGCCGGACGGGCTGCGGAGCGAAAGGGCCCGCCGGGACGCATCCCGGCGGGCCCTCGCATCAGAGGTAGCTCAGCCACCAGTCGTCGCGGCGCCGCTTCACGCCGGCGAACCAGCGGCAGAGGGGATACAGCATCGCGACGCCGGCGGCCCAGCACAGGTAGGCCACCCCCAGGCCGAAGCCGGCGCCGGGCTGGGGCGGGTGCGCGCCGGGAAAGCCGAAGAGGTGGCTGGTCGGCTTCCCCGCGGCCATCGAGATCAGCAGCGCCAGCCCGTGGGCCACGGGCCACTGCAGCAGGTAGAAGAACATCGGCACGCGGCCGAAGGTCACCAGCGCGCTTCCCGCCGGACCGCGGCGCGTCCTCTCCGCCCACGCCAGCATCAGCAGCGCGGGGCCCAGCGTCATCAGGATGAACAGCAGCGAGGGCGGATACTTGCTGGTGTTGACGAACGAGAGGACGGTGAACACGGCGTTCTTCTGCGGCGACCAGGGGAACGGGTTGCCGTACAGGTTCGTCAGGCGCAGGAGGACGAAGCCGGCCGTCATCCCCGCCCCCAGCCGCACCAGCAGGCGCCACCGCCGCTCCGCGTCCCACCTGTAGACGTGCCCCAGCGCGTATCCGCAGAGGAAGACGCCGATCCACGGGAGCACCGGATACAGCACCAGCATCCGGATCCCCAGCACCCTGGCAAAGCCGGGCTGGTGCAGCACCATCCACAGCGCGCCCAGGCCGCCGGGCTCCGGGCCCGCCACCCGCACCGCATCGGTGAGGTTGTGCAGCGCCACGATCGCCACGCCGATGGCCGCGATCCACCGCGTGGGCAGGCGGATGAGCGCCGCCAGCACCATCATCGACACCCCGATCGCCCAGATCACCTGCAGCATCCCCGGGAACGCGCGGTAGTCCAGGTCGAACACCACCCCGAAGCGGATGACGGTGAGCTCCAGCAGGATGAGCCACGCGCCGCGGGTGACCAGGAAGCGCGCGAGCTCGCCCTTGGGCTTTCCGCGCACCACCTGCAGGGCGGCCCCGGTGCCCGCCAGCAGCACGAACGCCGGCGCGCAGAAGTGCGTGACCCAGCGGGTGATGAAGAGCACCACCGTGGTCCGCGAAAGGTCGGCCGCGTCGAAGAACGGCGCGTCGCGGTGCACGAACTCGCGCGTGTGGTCCAGCAGCATCAGCACCATCACGGCGCCGCGGAGCAGGTCCACGCTGTCGATCCGCGCCCGCCGCGCCGGCGGCGGCGCGGCGGCGGGAGCGGACAGGGGGCCGGGAACGACGGTCTGGGTCGCCATGCGGTGGAAATCGGGATCGGGGGACGGGAGGAAGACGGCGGCGCCGTGATGAACGATGTCCGCAGCCGGCGCGGGCGTGGTTGGCGTTTCGTACGGATGATGTAATGGATTTGTCGGCCGGAGGGAGCGCGAAACAGCCCCGGAAGCGTCTCCGCTCCCGGGGCTGCCTGTCGAGAGATGGGTCGGGTGGGACTCGAACCCACGACCATCGGATTAAAAGTCCGGTGCTCTACCGGCTGAGCTACCGACCCCCGAACGGCTGGAAACTAAACGGAGATGCGAGCTTTCTCAAGCGCCGCGCCTATTTCGCGCGCGGCGGGAACACGCCCATGCGCAGCCGCACCTCGCGCGGCACGCCCAGCTGCCGCAGCAGCCCCTCGCTGTCGCGGAAGCCGCAGACCTCGCGCTGGACCACGTAGTACCACCACGCCTGCCCCGCCGCGTCCACCAGCTCGTCGCGCGACTGGCTCGCATCGGGCGCGGCGTCGAAGGCCTTCAGCGCGTCCAGCGCGGCGGCGGCGCGGCGGCCCAGGCGCGACAGCGTGGCCGCCTTCTCCTGCACCAGCTCGTACTCGAACACGTCCACCGGCGAGGGCCGGGACGATGGGTTGCGGGGCGTTCGCACGATCGGTCCTCGTCTCCTTGCAAATCCTTTCGGTCTCGCGTTTTCCGCGTACCCCGACGCGCCGCGCGGAGTTCTCCGCCGCCTCCGCATGCCCTCCAGCATCGCGGGATCTCACGCGGAGACGCGGAGTCGCGGAGGTGCTTGCCCTGCTCCTCCGCGTCTCCGCGTCGGCGGTTCGCGGTTACCTCTCCCAGGCTGTTTTGGGAGAGGTCGAAAAATGGAGGAGGAGATGACGGCGGTTTGTCATCTCCTCCTCCATTTTTCGGGTGAGGGCCCCCAGGTGAGGCCGCCTTGCCCCACATCTTCCGATCCCCGGCGTGGGGGAGTCCCCGTGTGGGAGATTTCCCGTCGTTGCGAGACACCGCGCCACGCCGCACCTTCACCGCTCCGCAGGATCGTCGTCCCACACAGTCGGAATCCGATGGCGCCGCTGAAGATCGGAGTGGTGGACCAGAGCCCGGTGCGCACCGGCGGCACCGGCGCCGACGCGCTGCGCGAGACGCTGGAGCTGGCGCGGCTCTGCGAGCGGCTGGGCTACTCGCGCTACTGGCTGGCCGAGCACCACAGCACCAACTCCTTCGCCGGCTCGGCGCCCGAGGTGCTGCTGCCCATGGTGGCCGCCGCCACGCGCGAGATGCGCGTGGGCACCGGCGGCGTGCTGCTGACGCACTACTCGCCGTTCAAGATCGCCGAGCAGTTCCGCGTGCTGGAAACGCTCTTTCCCGGGCGCATCGACCTGGCCGTGGGGCGCGCGCCCGGCGGCGACATGCGCACCGTGCAGGCGCTGCAGTACGGGCGCGGCGCGGTGCCCATCGAGGCGTTTCCGCAGCAGGTGGAGGACCTGGCCGGGTGGCTGGGCAACACCTTCGACCGCAGCGCGCACCCGTGGGGCCGCGTGCGCGCCATGCCGCGCGGCGATTCGGTGCCGGACCTGTGGCTCCTCGGCTCCGGCGGCGACGGCGGCTACATCGCCGCGGAGCATGGGACGTCGTTCGCGTTCGCGCAGTTCATCAGCGGGGTCGATGCGGCGCCGTTCGTCCGCGCGTACCGCGAGCGCTTCCGCCCCTCCGCGCACCTCCCGGCGCCGCGCGCGAGCGTGGCGGTGAGCGTCATCTGCGCGGAAACGCGCGACGAGGCGCGGCGGCTGGCCTCCGGCGGCGAGCTGTGGCGGCGGCGGATCATGCGCGGCTACGACCGCGGCATCCCCTCGCCCGACGAGGCGCTGGCGGAGCTGGAGCCCGGCTGGCAGCCGCCGCCGCCGGGGCAGGACGGCGCCCGGATCGTGGCGGGCACGCCCGGCGAGGTGCGCGCCGAGCTCCTCCGCATCGCCGATCACTGCGGGGTGGAGGAGATGATGGCCGTCACGGTGATGCACGACTTCGCCGCCCGCCGCCGCTCCTACGAGCTGCTGGCCGGGGCGATGGAGCTGGAGCCCCGGATTTCGGGATGATGCGCGGCCAGGCTCCGCGGATGCGGATCACCCAGGCCGTCATCGGGGTGCCCCGCTGTTTTTCTCATACCGGATCTGGCAATCACCTGTGCATTACAAACGCACAGCGACGTCATCCTGAGTCGGACACCGCGCTGCGCGCGACCACAGAGGATGAAAGTCGGGCGCCCAGAATAACACAATCTGGACTGACTTTCTATTCAGGCCGGCCACACCGTCATTGCGTTCACACGAATGACGGCAGGCCGAAGGATCTACAGGTGAGGTCGCACGTGCGCTTCCGGATTGCACCATCGATCCCCGAATCCGGTATCAGAACCGCGACGACGCCAGCGTCACGTCCGCGCGCGACCACGCGGCGGTGAACTGGCGGTGAATCTCGGCATCGTCCTTGTGCTGCGCGCGGAGCGCCTGGCCCAGGCCGTAGAGCGACCAGCCGTTTTTCGGGTTGCGCAGCAGGTCGTCGCGATACGCGCGCTCCGCGTCCGCGGGGCGATTGGCAGCCAGCAGCGCCGCGCCCAGCGACTGGCGCACGGGATAGTACCAGGGCGGCGGCTCGTCGTAGCGCAGCGCGTCCTGCATCCGCACGGCGGCCTCCAGGTGCGGCACCGCCTCGGCCGCGCGCCCCCGCCGCAGCGCGATCTCCCCCGCCAGCGCGTGGTGCGCGATCCCGAGCAGGTCCTTCGCGCGGTGGAAGCCGAGCAGCTTGTCCGCCGGCACCGACGCCTCGATCGCCGTCACGCTGTCCAGCTCCGCCGCGGCCTCGGCGAAGCGGCCCGTTCCCGCGAAGGCCAGCCCGCGCGCGTAGTGCCAGATCCCCAGCGCGTAGCGAAGGTCCGCGGGCGGCGCGGGCTCGGCCAGCACCTCGCTCCAGCGGCCGAAGCGCGCGAGGGCCAGGGCGTGCGAGGGCATCGACATCTCCGCCTGCCCCACCTGCCGCGCCAGCTCCGGCGTGATCTGCTGCACGATCCCCTGTGCGGTGCCGATCGCCTCGGCGCTGCGCCCTTCCATGGCCGCCGCGGCGCGCAGGAAATCCAGGTTGTGGAAGAGGTAGAAGGGATACATCCCCTTCGGCTGCCGGTCGGCGATGTACGCCTGGTCGGTGTGCGCGGCGTGCTCGTTGGCCAGGGTGGCGTCCGCGTACCGGCCCACGCGCATGTACAGGTGCGCGGGCATGTGGACGAGGTGCCCGGCCCCCGGCATCAGCGCGGGAAGGCGCTCGGCGCAGGCAAGCGCCCGCTCGGGGTGCAGCGACGCCTCGACCGCGTGGATGTAGAAGTGGCAGGCGCCGGGGTGATCGGGATGCCGCGCCAGCGCGCCCTCCAGCGCGGCGACCAGCTCCTCCGTCCCCGGCTTCGGCGCGCCATCGGACGACCAGTTGTCCCACGGGCTCAGGTCCAGCATCGCCTCGGCGAAGAGCGCCTGCGCGTCGGCGTCGCCGGGGTACCGCCGGGCCACATCGCGCATCGCGGCCGCGTACGCCGAGTCCAGCGGCGCGCGGTTCTCGCCCGCGGAGGCAGAGTAGCGCCGCGCCGCCGCGGCGATGTACGCGCGCTCGGGCTCCGTCAGCCGCGCGGACAGCGCCTGCGCGGCGGCGACCTCGTCCGCGGCCTGCTTCTCCAGCGACGGGTCCATCGGCGCGTTGATGTTGGGGCCGAGCGCGAGCGCGATCCCCCAGTGGCACATGGCGCAATCCGGATCGAGCTTCGCCCCCTGCCGGAAGGAGTTGATCGCCTCCTCGTGGTTGAAGCCGTACATCAGCCTCAGGCCCTGGTCGAAGTACGCCTGCGCCGCCGGCGTGGCGGTGACGGCGTGGTGCAGCGCGCCCAGGTTGGTGAACAGGGGGATGGAGTCGCCCGGCGCGGGCTGCTGCGCCGCCAGCGGGAGCGCGGCCAGCACGGCGGCGAGGGGTGCGATGCGGAGCATGGGATCCGGCGGAACGGGAGGGGGATGACGCGCGGCCGGGGCGTGGATGCCCCGGCCGCGGGTGGGTTTGGGAAGTGGAGGGGCGGGCGTCGGGACCGGCGCGGGTTTGGCCATCCAGACTCGTTTCGCGCGCGGGAGGGGCCCGCACGAAGCTCACGGCTTCAACCGGATGCGAACCGTCCGGCCCGGCGCCCTGCCCTCGACGTCCACGCTAAGCCCCTGTCCCCCCTGCGTCAACGAAACTTTTGAGGGGTTGCGGCGATACGCCGCCCGCGTGCGACCGGATCTTGTCCCCGCGCGAACTCCGCCCGGCGAGTGGCTCAGATTGCGGTTTCGCCGAGCAATCGGCGGATACGCGCGACGACCGTTGCCCGGACCTGCTCGCCGGATCCGATCACCCGAAATCCGAGCAGCAACTGCTCCACGACTTCGTCCAGCAAGCGAACATCGGTCAGCGTCGTTTCGAGATGGCGCCGCCATGCAGCGAAGGCGCTGGGATATCGCGCTCCCAACGCGCGCAGCTCCCGCGTTGCGTTGGCTCCAAGCGCCGGATGACGAGCGATCTCGAAGAGGTAAACCAGATCCTTCGCCTTCTTCGAGATCCGTGTGCGCGTGGATGAAGAAAGCCCTTTCCCCAGCATGTACGCGGCGATCGACGGTACGCGGATGCGGCACGCCGGTGCGAGCAGCGGGTGGATCTCGGGGCCCACGCTGATCCACCGCGCGTTCTCCAGCAGGATCTGCTGCCCGGGATAGCCGTGCACCGTCAGCCCCTGCTGCCCCTCGATCTCCACGGGCGTGAGCGGATCGGGGGATTCGGTGAGGAGGTCGAGCTCGATCACCGCTCCGTCGGCGCCCTGCTGAAAGATCTCGAAAACGCCACTCTCGGTGCCGATCTCCTGCACCTCGTATCGCGCCGCCGACGCGAGCTCGAGCAGGGTCGGGCGGTCCGCCGCCAGGAGCGTGGAGGGCAGCGTGACGTCGATGTCTTCCGTCCGCACCGGCCGGTCCGATGCGTTCGCCTCCGCGAGATACAGCGCGTGCACCCAGCCGCCGATGAACACGATCTCATCGGCGTAAGGCTGAAACGCGAGCACCGTGCGCGCGAAGACCTCGGCGGCCGACGCCATCGCCTACTCCGCCAGCGACGCGAGCGCGGACGCGTCGTGCCGGATCAAGCCGAGCTGCGCGGCCAGCGGTCCGAGGGCCACGGCGCGCGCGGCTTCCGCGCCGCGGAGCGGGAACCGCAGCAGGTCCAGAAAGAGCTGCACGTTCGAGACGACCGGCAGCCCACCGGCCTCGCGCTCCCCATAGAACGCCGCTCGCCCGTAGTATGGGCGTAGCAGGTGAAGCGTCCCTCCGCTGGCGACCGGCTCGGCGTACATCCGGTCGCGGAGCAGGGCGGCAGCATCCTCCAGCTTCGACTCTTCGACGTAGAGGTGCGTCTGCCCATGCTGAACGTTCGGCGCAACCAGGTCCGCGCCCGCGAGGAGTGTGAACGCGAAGTGCACTCCTGCGCCGCCCAGCACCGCCGCCACTTTCGGAACGACCTCGCCGGGCTCGAACGGCACCGCGTACGAAAGCACCTGGTTCCGCCTCCAGTCGTATCGCCCCGCCCAGTCTCGCAACGCGGCAACCGGGTCGCCGAGCTGCCACTTTCCTCCGGGCGCGCGCGCGTACCCACGGTCGGCCAGCGCCCGCGCGATCTCGGAAACGTGCCCGGCGGACACGGCGATTTCCGCGGCGAGCTCGCGCACACCCCACGCGCGGCGCGGGTCCTCGAGCAACGCGCGGAGCACTAGCGAGGCGCGCTTGAAGAACGGGTTGATCCGCTGCTCGCCTCGTGGCTGCCGTGCGGGGAGCCGCCGGTCCGCCGGAAGCCACAGGTACAGTCCTTCACCTCGCAAGAAGATGTTCCCTTTCAAATCGGCGTGGCTCACGCCCGCCGTGCGCAAGCGCGCCAGCGCATCGCGGCCGAAGGAGCGCGCGACCGCCAGAAGAGGGGAATCCTCCTCCGGCTCGGAGCGGGACGACACGAGCTGCAGTTCGGCTTCGGTCCACGCCGCTTTCGATTCGACGCGGAAGTTCCATCGGCTGGGGCCGCCCAGGTGGAACGTCCCGCGAGCCGATCCTGCCGGCGCGGTCGTCGCATCGGGAACGACGTCGACGGGAAACCCCGAACGTTCCTGAATCATCGCGCCTGCCTGTTTCATCACGTCGAGGGCGGTCACGTGCAATCGTTCGGTTTTTTCCTATGTTCGAAAATTTCCGAACACGAATGTAAAATCGAACACCCTCGATGACAATGATGCCATGCGCATGACGGGCGAGGGGCGCTCGTACCGCGCTCCTCGTCGCGCGCAGGAGAGCCGCACGAAGCGCACGGCTTCTGCACGGGTCAGTCCGATACGTTCTGGGCGGGGCGAACGAACCGGGTTTCGAACGCGTCGACGATCGCGCGCAGGTCGGGAGTGAGCCGCTCCAGCACCGGCGCACGCACCGGCTCCGGGATGCCGCCGCGATAGAACGCCTCCGCGACCGAGCCGGCGATCGCGGCCTGCGTGTCGGCATCCCCGCCCAGCGACACCGCCAGGCGGATGGCGTGCTCCGGATCCACCGAGTCCAGGAACACGACGAGCGCCTCGGGGACGGATTTCATGCAGGAGACGTGGAACCCGTAGTCCGGCCGGATCTCGTCGACCGTCCGCGCCAGGTCGTAGCCGAAACGGTCCGAGATCTCGCGCCGGATCTCGTCCTTCTCCGCACCGCCGCGGGCCATGAACACCGCGAGCGCGACCGCCCGCGCCCCCTTGATCCCTTCCGCATGGTCGTGCGTGACGGCGGCGCTCCGGGCCGCCTCGCGCAGCACGTCGGTTTCCGAGCCGAAGGCCCAGCCGACCGGGCTTACGCGCATCGCGCTGCCGTTCCCCCAGCTGTTGTAGGGTCCGGCGCCGGGCGTGGCCAGCCACTGCCGGAACGATCCCCCGTAGCCCGCCCGCGGATACCGCGTCCCCCACGCCCGGTACGCCGCGGCGTAGTCGCCACCGTGCAGGATCGCATCCGCGGTGGCCACGGTGAGCACCGTGTCGTCGGTGAAGCACGCGCGCTCGGCCACCAGCGGACGGAAATCGGGACCGTCCGCCGGATGGTGCTCGTACACCGAGCCGATCACGTCTCCCGCAATCGCGCCGATCATGGACGCCTCACTGAGGCCCGGGTGAACGCGGATGCGCCCGAGGTGAGCCGGATCACGTTGTTCTTCACTCGCGGTCGATGAGTTCGTGCTCCGGGTCGACGCCCGGCGCCGTGGCGCAGGGCGGCCACGCGGACGCGGATCGTCTGCCAGGTCTGCGCCAAGTGCTGCCCGACCAGGCAGGGTGATGGACAAAGCTCCGCCCTACTGCTGATCGCAGCCGGCCGATCCCCGCGACGCGGCGGAGCCCAGGGGGATGCAGCGCGCGGGAACGTAGTCGTGCGGCGGGAGCCGGATGGCCTCCGGAAGGCGCGACCACTGCGCGGGGGTCAGGATCTCCCGGATCGTCGCGAGCTCGGCCTCGAGCGCTGCCTGGACCCCGCGGGTCAGCCCGTCCAGCTGCCGGGCGGTGGCACGGGTGAAGCGGCGGCGGCCGGTCTCCCCGTCGCTCACCACCTGGGCCAGCGAGTCGGCCAGCGGGGCCAGCACGGCGCCCAGTGCCTCGCCGCGGTCGATCAGCCGCGCCCGCTGGTCCGCGGTCAGCGCCAGCCGCGCCGACGAGTCCACCGACAGCACCTGCGCGGGAAGGTTGGGGATGCGGCCCGCGAGCAGCGCCCGGAGCTGCTGCGGCGAGCGGCCGCTGGCGGCGGTGCCCCGGATCAGGCGCTGCAGCGGCTGGTATGCGGGATCCTTGCCGACGGCCACCCGCGCCTCGAGCGTCACCCGGAACGGCCGCGCGGAGAATGCCGCGTCGGGGCGGCCGAACCGCGGGTTCACGGCGTAGCGGTAGGCGCCGGCGGCGGGATCGAACCCGGTCACGCGCAGGAGCGTGGCATCGGGGAGCGGGAGCTCGCCCCATCCGTGTGCGTCGGCGGCGCCGTGGGCAAGCCGGTCCAGCAGCCCGAGCGCGTTCTCCGTGACCAGGGAGAGCTGCAGGCCGCGCTGGCGGGGCGGGTGGAGCGGCTGGTAGTCCACCCGCAGGTCCATTCCCGCGGTCCACCCGGTGCGGCAGCCGTTGCGCCCGGCCACGCGCCCGGCCTGCCGCTCCAGGCAGGCGCGGATCCGCCCCGGGGCGCCGGCCAGCAGCGCCGCCATCCCCCGCCCCAGCGAGGTGCCGGCCGCATCGCCGGGCGCGAACACGAAGGCGGGATCGTTCGCCGCGCCGTCGGCGTTCACGTCGCCGTCCACGCGCGGGGTAAAGGGCAGGCCGGAGCCGAGCCGCCCCACCACGCCCACCCGCACGCCGCGGATCGCCGTCCAGCCGACGCGGGCCTGCAGCACGTGCGCCTGCTCGAAATCGGCCGGCCCGCGCACCGTCGCCCGCGGGTCCGCCGCGGCGAAGGGCCGCGAGCCCTCCAGCGCGCCGAGCGCGCCCACCTCGTCGCGCGCGCGGGTCCAGGTGTACGCCAGGTCCAGGCGGGGGATGCGCGCGGAGATCATCCGGTGCGGGTTGTACGGCAGGCTCACCCGCACCGTGGCCTGCACCACGGTGGACCCCGCGCCGGAGCCGATCTCGCGCACGATCCCCCACGCCGCGTCCGCGCGCGAGGCGCCCGGCGCCGCCATTCCCGTAGCCGGGTCGATCCGCGCGGCGGGCGCGTAGACCGGCCGTCCCCCTTCGCCCGCCAGGGTGAACGCGGGCGTCCCGCGCAGGTTCAGGTCGCGGGCAGCGGATGCGTGCAGGCCGCGCGTCAGCGATCCCTCGAAGCTCGCGAAGGCCAGGCCGAGCACCGCGGTGCTGGCGCCGAACGAGGCGCGCCGGGTGAGCGGCGCCGCGAAGCCGGGGTTCACGACGGTCAGCGCGGGAGCGAACGCGGAGAAGGCGGGCGCGCCGCCGGCGCACGCGGACGGCTCCCCACCGGCATCCCACACGGGAGAGGGAACCGCGGCGCCCAGGCAGAGCAGCTCGCCCTCCCCGTCCGTCCCGTCCGCCAGCAGCGAGGCGACAGCGTCCAGCGGCAGCTCGCCGCGGAACTCGCCGGCACCGCCGTGGAGGTTCCATCCCCCCACCGTCCACGCGAAGCCGGCCCGGGGGCTGACGCCCCAGCCGGAGGGGATGCGCCGGGCGGCGGACGCGAACGGGCCGGCCGGCGGCACGTCGTCGCCCGACCCGGGATACCAGCGCCGCTCCAGCCGCAGCCCGTAGGTGACGGCGAACCGCGGCCGCGTCCAGATGTCGCCCAGGTAGAGCACGCCGAAGCCCGCCCGCGCCCGGCCGGCGCGGCCGCCCAGGGTGCGGGTGAACGCGTCGGGACGGCCGGCGCGGAGGTCGGCCAGGGTGGCGAAGGTGAAGGTCCCCAGCGGGTTGCCGCTCCCGCCGGTGCTGGCCGACTCGAGGGAGACGCCACCGCCCGCAAGCCATTCGTGTCCGCCGCCGCCGGTCACGCGCAGAGCGTCGGAGAGCTCCAGCAGCGAGCCGGCCGATCGCGTGGCGCCGCCCCCGCCGCCGAAGCGCAGCCAGGCGAACGCGCTGTCGCCGCCGGTGCCGACGAGCCCCCCGGGCACGGCGGCGCCGGCGGCCGTGCGCTGCGACCGTTCCGAGCGGTACGCGCTCAGCTCGTTGCCGAACCGGCTTCCGTACGAGGAGAGCCGCGCGAGCACGCCGCCCGCGCGGTCGCGGAGCGACGCCGCGCTTGCCGCCGTGGCGAGCGGGGTGGCGCCCAGGCCGTCCATCTCCGTCCCGCGGCCGTCCAGGCGAAGCATGAGCGAGTGGCGCTCGGATACGTCCCAGTCCATGCGGACCAGGAACGAGCCGGCATCGCTGCGCGCATCCCCACCACCGGCGCCGGCCAGGCCCAGCCCGCCGAGGGTCGCCAGCAGGGCGGCGGCCGAGTCCGGCTGGACCCCGGCGGCACCCAGCGTGGCCGGCGGCGCGCTCTCCAGCGAGAGAAGGGGCGCGGTCCGCCGCGAGGCGCTGGCCGCCGCGTACCAGAAGAGCCGGTTCCACACCACCGGCCCGCCCATCCCGGCCTCCGCGTGCACGAAGGTCGCTTCGTTCCGGCTTCCGGCGAGGGACGCGGCCGGCCACTGCAGCGCCGGCGGGCTGAAGCTCGAGCGCACCGCCGCGCCGAAGTCGTTGGTGCCGCCCAGGGTGGTGGCCGCCACGGTGCCGCCGGAGAACTGCCCCCGCGACACCACGTAGCCGCTCCCCTCCACGCTCACGCTGGCCACCGCCTCCTGCGGGAGCGAGGTGGCCCCGAAGGTGGCCCCGTCCAGGGTGACGCGGGTCTGCGACGGCGGCTGGCCAAAGAAGGAGATGCCGCCCTCGCGCCCCTGCACCCCCGGCTCCAGCGCCGCGAGCCCGGCAAGGTCGCCCGGCTGCACGGGCACGGTGCCGGCGCTCCAGGAAAGGGTGCTGGCCGCGGTGCTCCCCGGATACGCCGGGGGCGCGGCCTGGCGATCGGGGCGGAAGGGGCGCGCGACCACGGGCGCGAGTGCCACGGCCTCGGTTGCCAGGCGCAGGTCGCGCCAGGTGATGGGCGTGGCGCCCGGGACCGAGACCGTGAGCGGCCGGTAGCCGATGCGCTCCGCGCGCAGCGTGAACGGCCCGCCACCAGCCGGAAGCGGCAGCGAGTAGCGGCCGTTCGCGTCGGTGGTGTCGGCCACCGACGCGCCCTCGCCGCTGATGCGGACCAGTGCCTGGGGGATGGGGGTGCCGCTGCGGTCGTCCAGCACCCGGCCGGCCACCCGGCTCCCGCCCTGCGCGGCGGCGGCTGCCGGCGCACAGGCGCACGCGAGCACCGCGCAGGCCGCCGCCAGGCGTGCGCGTGGCAACCGGCGGCTGAAGGCGGTGACGATCGGCAGGGCCGCCGTCATCCGGCGGCGCCTCTCCGCCAGTTGCGCTTCTCGCTGCGGGTCCACGAACGAGGCAGGAATGGTTTCCGGACCAATGATCCGCGACCTACCGCGGCTTTGCAGTCGGCGGCGGCGCCGCTGGCGGCGCCGGATACACGAACGTGAGCTCCACCTCCTCGCCCACGCGGCGGACGCGCATGGTGTAGACACGCCCGGGCGTGCGGTCCACGAACAACGGGCGAGGCCCGCGGATATCCCAACCGTCGACGCTGACGATGGTGTCGCCCGCCATCAGGCCGGCGCGCTGCGCGTTCGATCCCTGCACCACCCTTACGATGGTCGGGAAGTTGTCGGGCTGGCCCTGCACGAAGAGCGTCTGGACGACGATCCCGTCGGCCGGTTCCGCCGGCGCTCCGCTGACGACCACCGTCCGGAGCCCCGAACCGTCCGCGCCCGTCTGCGCGCGCGCCGTCACGGGGAGGGCGAGGAGGGCGGCCAGGAGAGAGATTTGTCGCAGGTGCATTCGCGGTCACTCCGGTGAAGCCGAATCGCGCGGGGCGGAAGGAACCCTGTGGAGCGGTGCGCTGCCACCGCTCCCCGAATACCGTCATCCTACCCGCAGGTGACGCTGATCTGCAGCGGATGCGCGTTCGGACCGCTGCAGTAGTAGCTGTAGCTCACCACGCTCTTTCCCTGGTTCGCACAGACGCCCGCCGCGAACCCGGCCGCGAAGTCGTCGCACGACGTCTTCGCCTTCGATGCCGCCGCGGCGGGAGAGCTCGCCAGGAGGGCACCTCCGGCCGCGATCACCAGCGCCCCGGCCATTCGCACTGCTGTGTGTCTGCTCATTCGTCGCTCACAGGTTGTGATGGGAACGAATTGCTGCGTGATCCGGGTGGCAGCGCACGCCGGCAGCGTATCGTAGAGGCGTCGCTCACGAAACGTCAATCCAGTCGAATCGCCACTTCAGAGCTGAAAATCGCGCCAGCGGCGGGTCGAACGTGCGAAAGCGTACACGGCCGCGAATCAAATAGTTTCGCCCGATACGCGCGCTCGGGCGCAGGCGAAGCCGATCGCCGTGGATCCGGCAGGCTCACGGCCGCCCCGCGCGGCCACCTCCGCCCCCGGACGCGCCATCCACCCGGATCACGTTGTTCTTCAGGTCGCGGTCGATGAGCTTGTGCTCGGGGTCGACGCCGGCGCTGTCGGGCTTCGCGTCCACCGTGACGCGGATGGTCTGGGGGCTGCGGGTGAGGTGCTGCTTGCCCAGGTACACGGCGCGCGCGCCCGAGTACACGCCCACGTCCACCCAGTCGTTCACCGGCAGCGGCTCCTCGTTCCCCACGCTGTCGGCCAGCAGCTTCCTGGCCTCCACCGTCAGCGTCACCTCGTACGTGGAGTCACCGGGGAGCGGGCGCGAGCGGGCGGTGACGGTGCGGTTGTCCCAGAGCGTGACCTGCTCGAACAGGTTGGTGACCACATACTGCAGCGAGTCCGGCGTCTCCGCGCGGAGGTGGCGGACCAGGTCGTACGACACGGGGTACGGCGGCCCGCGGAAGCGCCACTCGGCCAGGAACGAGCGCAGCGCGCGGTTCACCGCCGCCTCGCCGATGTAGTCGCGCAGCGCGTACATCGCCAGCGCGCCCTTGTTGTAGTGGATGTACTGCTGGTTCTCCACCAGCGCGAGCGGTTCCTCGGCCCGCCGCTCGCCGCCGCGGCCCTGGAGATATTGATCGAGCTCGTAGCGCAGGAAGCGGCCGATCTTCTCCCGCCCGTACGCCTTCTCCATCACCATCAGCGCCGTGTACTCGGCCAGCGTCTCGCTGAGCATGGCCGCGCCCTGCACGTCGGCCGGCGCCTCCTGGTGGCCCCACCACTGGTGCGCCACCTCGTGCGCGGTCACGAAGAACGGGTAGTCGATGTCGTCCTTGCGCACGTCGGCGATGAAGCCGATGGCCTCGCTGTAGGGGATGGTGTTGTCGAAGCTCTGCGCGAACGGCGCGTAGCGCGGGAACTCCAGGATCCGCACCTGCCGGTGCTGGTACGGCCCGAACTCGCGCGTGCAGTACTCCAGCGCCGCCTTCGTGGCCCGGATCATCCGCGCCACGTTGTAGGCGTGCGCCGGGTCGTAGTAGACCTCGATCGCCACGCCGCGCCAGCGGTCGCGGCGGACGGCGTACCGCGCGGAGAGGAAGGCGTAGAAGTTCAGGATCGGCGCGTCCATCGTGTACCGGAAGTAGCGCCGTCCCCCCTCCGTCCACGCCCGGCGGAGATAGCCCGGCGCGACGGCCGTCTGCTCGGCCGACGTCCCCAGCGTGACGTCGAAGGCGATCCAGTCGGCGTCGCTGCTCACGAAGTTGCGCGTCCGCGCGCGCGGGTCGTGGATGCTGGCCGCGCGCGGGCGCCCGGGAAGGCCGTACTTCTCCCGCTCGCCCTCGTCCGTCAGCTCGCCCTCGGCGTTGTAGCCGATGTGGGGGAGGTACTGCGAGTTGAAGAAGGTGCCGTTCCCCGCCACGGGAAGATACGACGGCTCGTTCTCGAACCCCCGCACGTCGTGGCGCAGGTCGAAGCGCAGCCGCAGCGAATCCCCCGGCGCCAGCGGACGCTCGAGGCGGAAGACGTAGTAGCCGCTCGCCGAGTCGCCGATCACGCGGCGCGCGGGAGCGTCCGGCGCCAGCAGCCGCACGCCGAGCGAGTTGGGGACGTCCACGTGCAGCGAGTCGATCGGCTGCGCCGTCTTGTTGGTCAGCGTGTACGTCCCCCGCAGCCGCAGGTCGCCGGTGCCGGGGTACACGTCCACGTTCAGCACCGCCGCGGTCAGGCGCGGCTGCGGCACCCACTCGAAGCGCTTGTACCGCTTCTCGTAGTCCGCCTGCGTGCGCCGCCCCTCCTTCTCCGTCTCGAAGTGGTTCAGGACGTTGGTGTTGTAGAAAATCCATCCCCCCGTCGCCAGGACCAGGGCCAGCACGCCGCCCGCAATCCCCAGCAGCCCGGGCGTCAGCCGCCGCCGCGCCAGCCGCACGCGCCAGCGCATCCCCGTCTCCTGCCCCCGCACCCAGAACAGGTTGGCCAGCACGAGGAGGAGCGCGCCGACCAGCAGCCAGTAGAGCGCGAACCACGCCCACGGCCCCTCGCTGCGGCCGAAGCCGTTCATGTCCGAGTACACCAGCGTGGGCGTGCTGCCGTACATCAGCAGGTTGTGCTTGATGCCGAGCAGGTAGTACAGCAGCCCCTGGCCCACGAAGACCAGGATGACGATGAGGTGCCCCACGTACTTGTGGTTCACCAGCGTCTGCACCAGCAGCGCGAGGAAAACCACGGGAAGGAGGCTCCCCAGCAGCTGGTGCACGAACAGCTCGCACAGGTACAGCCCCGGCTCGAAGCGGAAGTACCCGTGCGCCGCCTGGATCCCGATCCCGCACGCCATCGAAGCCGCCTGCAGGCCGAGGACGACGGCGATCAGGGCGAAGAGGCGGGCCAGGAACGGCACCCAGGTGGGGACGGGGAGCGCGTCGTGGATGCCGGCCGCGCGGCGCTCGCGCTCGTTCCACACCAGCTCGCCGGCGTAGAAGGCGATGATGATGACGATGAAGAGCACGAAGGTGCCCTGCACCAGCTCCACCACCTTGTAGGTCACGGGGAAGGTCCGCGTCCCGTAGATCGTTCCCACCTGCGTCCCGCCGATGGCCACGAAGGTGAGGCAGACGCCGATCAGCAGCGGGAACCAGACGTTGAACACCACCTCGCGCACCGAGCGCCGCGTCTCGGCCGCCAGCTGCTGCAGCCGCGCGGAGAACGCGAACGAGCGCCGCGCGTCGGGCACGCGCAGCGGCGGGGGCGCGGCTTCCGCGAACCCCGGCTGCCACCGCCGCGTGCGGTCCGTGTCGCCCGCTTGGCGGAAGCGGAAGAGGAGGGCGCCCAGCGCGAACATCAGCGCCCCCACGGCCAGCCAGATCGCGCGGTTGGCGATCAGCAGGCTGTCCAGCGGGATGCGCACGGTGTTCTGCTCGATCACCGTCCAGTAGCGCGTGGCCTTCTGCACCGCCGTGATCGCGAACGGGTCCGCCAGCCGCTCCACCGTGTCGTCGCCCACCAGGCTCACGAACACCTGCGACACCGCCCACCCCAGCAGCAGCGCCACCCCGCCCACGTACGCCGGCAGCATCCGCCGCGTGAGCGCCGTCAGCGTGACGAAGATGGCCGCGGTGGAGAGGAGGTTGGGAAGAACCAGGACGGCCAGGGGGATGAGGAACGCCAGCGGGTCCATCGGCCCCACGCGGTCGCGGTGCACCGTGGGCCACACGCAGGCCAGCAGGATGCCCAGCACGCCGCCGCCGAAGCAGGCCAGGTTCGCCAGCACGGCGCCCAGCCAGCGCCCGGCCAGGTAGCTGGCGGGCCTGATGGGCGTGGTGAAGAAGAGCGGATACGCGCCCGTCTGGAAGTCGCGGTACACGGCGTTCCCCGCCAGCGCGGCGGTGATGGGCACGCCGAGGACGGAAAGCAGCTGCAGCAGCGTGGCGATGCGGTACGGCGAGTTGACCACCAGCACCGCCGACCCCGTGTCGCCGCCGAAGGCCCCGCCCGCCGCGGCGATCACCAGGAAGCCGACCAGGGCGAAGATGACGAAGTACACCCAGGTGGCCACCCGCCGCAGCTGGTAGCGCAGGTCGAACGCCGCCAGCCGGATCACGCTGATCACGCCCCCTCCGGCTGGTCGGGGTCCGCGTCCGCCGGCGGCACCGCGTCGCGGTTCTCGCGCGAGATCCCCGCACGCGGGTCCGCGCCGCCGCGTGGCATCTCGCCGAAGAACGGCATGTTCGCGCGCCCCGGCCCGGACGGCTCCGGCGTCGGCCGCGGAGGCGGCGTGAAAGTGGACGGCGGGACGGTGATCGGCGGCGGCGCGGCATCGGACGGCGCCGGCGCGGGATCCGGCATCGCCGGGGCGGCGGCGGTGGAGTGGAAGGCGGGCGGGGGGATGCCGGGCTCGCGGTTCCCCGCCGTCTCCATTTCATCCCCCATCACGCGGTTCACGTACGGCGAGGCAGCGGGGGATTCGGATGACGGCTCCGAAGCCGCTCCCCGCGCGTCGACCTGGATCCCCCGGATCACCGTGAAGTAGACGTCCTTGAGGTCCGGCTCCACCGGCTCGAAGGTGGGGTCCGGCGGCGCGTCGCCGAAGACGTGGATCACCGTGCGCCCGCCCACCAGCGTGGTGGAGATGACCGGGAGCGCGTGCTCGAACGCCGGGAGCTCGGCACGGTCCACCTGGCGGCGCCAGATGCGGCCGCGCACGGCATCCACCGCGCCCGCCGGCTCGCCCTCCAGCAGGATGCGGCCGCCCTGGATGATGGCCATGCGCGTGCACAGGTCGCTCACGTCCTCCACGATGTGCGTGGAAAGGATGACCACCGCGGCCTCGCCCAGCTCGCTCAGCAGGTTCAGGAAGCGCGCGCGCTCGGCCGGGTCCAGCCCGGCGGTAGGCTCGTCGACGATGATCAGCCGCGGCCGCCCGATGAGCGCCACCGCGATCCCGAAGCGCTGCCGCATCCCCCCGCTGAAGCCGCCGAGGCGCTGCTTGCGCGCGTTCCACAGATTCGTCTGCTGCAGCAGCGCGTCCACCGTCTCGCGGCGCTCGCGGCGGTGGGTGATCCCCTTCAGCAGCGCGAAGTGGTCCAGCATGGCCTCGGCGCTGATGCGCGGGTAGACGCCGAACTCCTGCGGCAGGTAGCCCAGCGTGCGGCGCACGGCCTCGCGGTCGCGCAGCACGTCCACCTCGCCCAGCTGCACGCGCCCGGCGTCGGCCTCCTGCAGCGTGGCCAGGATGCGCATGAGCGTGCTCTTCCCCGCCCCGTTGGGCCCCAGCAGGCCGAACAGCCCGGGGGGGATGGTGAGCGACACGTCCTGCAGCGCCGCCACGCCGTTGGGATACGTCTTCCAGAGATGATCGATGACCAGTTCCACGAGCGCGCCGGGGGATGGGTCGGGGAAGGAAGATGGAGAAAGTGGGCGATGGAAAGTCGTCTCCCGCGCCGGACGATGCAACAGCGGCAGGCCGGGCACGGATGATTTCACGCGGAGGAGCAGAAGAACAGAGAGGTCTCTCTCTCCGCTTCTCTGCTCCTCCGCGTGATTTCATCCGTTCCGTGATGCAGTTCCCCGCGCCTCCGCGTCTCCGCGTGAGATCCCGCGGTGCCGGGGTCCGCCGCTACGGCTTCGTCCCCGACACCATCACCACCGTGGTCGAGGCGAAGAAGGTCCCCGCCGCGTCCCTGTCGCGGAACGAGTCGTCCAGCCGCCGCACCTCGTCCTCCGTCATCGCCCCCGTGCGGACCGCTTCCTCGAACGCCATCTCCATGCGCGAGAGCAGGCGCCAGAGCTCGTAGCCGTCCACGTGCAGGGGGATGAGGTCGACCGCGAGGTCCCGCACGCCGGCGCCGCGCATCAATCCGTACAGCCGGCGGCCGGAGTAGCCGTTGGCCAGGCAGTGCTCCGCCAGCACCCGCGCGATCTTCCGCTCCGCCTCGACCTCGGGCGTGTCCACCGAGCGCGTCCCCCAGTCGGTATCGGCGACGACGACGCGGCCGCCGGGCTTCGTCACGCGCACCATCTCCGCGGTGGCGCGGTCGGGGCGGTCCAGGTGCAGGAACAGGCGCTCGCTCCGCACCGCGTCGAAGGTGGCGTCCGCGAACGGGAGCGCGTACGCGTCGCCCTGGCGGTGCTCCACGCGGCCGGCCAGGCCCTCGGCGGCGGCGCGGCGCTCCGCCTCCTCCACCATCTCCCGGTCGTGGTCGATGCCGTGCACGAAGCCGCCCGCGCCCACGATCTCCGCCAGCGCGCGCGTGTCCGTCCCCGGCCCGCATCCCACGTCCAGCACCGTGGCGCCGGGGGAGATACGCATCCGCTCGTAGCTCAGCCGCTTCCCGCCGGCGGCCAGCCGCGCGGCCGCGTCCAGGTAGGCGGGATCGACGTACCCCATTCCCTGCGTCATGGAACCGGACCGGATCGGGTGGAGAGAAGGAACCCGCGGATCTCGGCCGCGGTGCGCTCGCGCGCGGAGAGGAAGAAGAAGTGGTTGCCGGGGACCTCGCCCGCGCGCCCCCGCGGCGCCTCGCGCAAAAAGCGCTCGACCGACTTCCGCCGCCACGGCCCGCGCGTGGTGCGCAGGAACGCCTCGGCCGCCTCGCGTCGCGGGTCGTCGGCCGCCAGCCAGGGGAACTGCGTCTCCAGCGACTCGCCCGCCATCAGCGCCAGCGCCGGGCAGCGCAGCGAGGCGAACGACTCGCGCGAGTGCACCGCGTTGTCCACCAGCGCCTCCATCAGCTCGCGCCGGTGCGCGCGCGCCGCGGCGCCGGCCGGGCGCGCGCGCCAGTCCGCCTCCACCGCGTCGTCCCACGTGCCGTAGATGTGCGCGCGGTGCCACGCCCGCTCCTCCGCGTCGCCCGCGCCGGGCGCCAGCGGCGGCGGGCGCGCGGGGTTGCGGTACTGGATGTGGCCGATGCCGCGGTAGTCCGTCACGGAATCCAGGTAGACGACGGCCGTCACGCGTTCGGGAAAGTCCCCCGCCAGCCGCGTGGCCACCGCGCCGCCCAGCGAGTGGGCAACGACCGCCGCGCGGGCGATCCCCAGCGCGTCCATCGCCCCCGCCACGTCGGCGGCGAAACCGGCCAGCGTGTAGCCTGAGTCCGGCGTCTCGCTCTCCCCGTGCCCGCGCGGCGTGAGGGCGATGGGGCGAAACCCGTCGCCCAGCGCGGGCGCCAGCGTGCGGAAGATGTGCGCGCTCTGCCCGATCCCGGGAAGGAAGACGACCGGATCGCCCTCCCCGCCCCAGTCCAGCAGGTGCAGCCGCACGCCGCCGGCCTCCACCCGGCGCGTCTCCGGCTCCGGCACGGTTCCCTCGCCCTTCGTCCTCATTCGCTCACGACGCAGTGGAAGTGGTGGGGAGACAGACGGATGGCCACGCGCCCGCGGATGCATGGCGCGGATGGATCTGGAGGTCGGGATGTGGGGATTTGCCCGCGGTTGGAACGCACCTGCGGGGGAACGGCGGAAGTGGGGAAGATGCCCGCCGGGGGAAGGAAGATAACGGCCGGAAGCGGCGTTGTCGAAGGCCGCTCCGTCACGATTCCGGAGAAAAGACGGCGCCCCGCCTCGATGGCCGAAGCGGGGCGCTACTCATCCGCCGTCCGGCTCTACCGGTCCAGCATGGGCAGCTTCAGCCCCTCGCGGCGGGCGGTTTCCACCGCGTCCTCGTACCCCGCGTCCGCGTGGCGCGCGACGCCCATCCCGGGGTCGTTGGTGAGGACGCGCTCCAGGCGCTCGCGCATCTCCGGCGTGCCGTCGGCCACGATCACCTGGCCGGCGTGCAGCGAGTTCCCGATCCCCACCCCGCCGCCGTGGTGGAAGCTGACCCAGCTGGCGCCGCTGGCCACGTTCACCAGCGCGTTCAGGATGGCCCAGTCGGCGATGGCGTCGCTCCCGTCCTTCATCCCCTCCGTCTCGCGGAAGGGACTGGCGACGGAGCCGGTGTCCAGGTGGTCGCGCCCGATCACGATGGGCGCCTTCAATTCGCCGCTGGCCACGAGGTCGTTCAGCGCGACCCCGAACTTCGCGCGCTCGCCCTGCCCCAGCCAGCAGATGCGCGCCGGCAGCCCCTGGAAGGCGACCTTCTCGCGCGCCTGGGTGATCCAGCGGCGCAGGTGCTCGTCTTCGGGGAAGAGCTCCAGCACCAGCTCGTCGGTGCGGTGGATGTCGGCCGGGTCGCCCGAGAGCGCCACCCAGCGGAAGGGCCCCTTCCCCTGGCAGAAGAGCGGGCGGACGTACGCGGGAACGAAGCCGGGGAAGGCGAAGGCCTCGGCGTACCCGGCGTCCAGCGCCTGCGTGCGCAGGTTGTTGCCGTAGTCGAAGGTGATGGCACCGCGGCGCATCATCTCCACCATGGCCTCGCAGTGCGTGCGCATCGACGCCATCGACCGCCGCTGGTACTCCGCGGCGTCCGACTCGCGCAGCTCCGCCGCCTCGGCCAGCGAGACGCCGGCCGGGACGTAGCCGTTCAGCGCGTCGTGCGCGCTGGTCTGGTCGGTCAGCGCGTCGGGGGTGATCCCGCGGCGGACGAGCTCCGGCAGCACCTCGGCGCAGTTGCCGACCAGGCCCACCGAGAGCGGGCGGCCGGCGTCGCGCGCCTCGAAGGTCCAGCGCAGCGCCTCGTCCAGGTCGTGCGTCATGCGGTCGCAGTAGCGCGTCTGGATGCGCCGCTCGATGCGGTGCGGGTCCACGTCCACGCACAGCACCACGCCCTCGTTCATCGTCACCGCCAGCGGCTGCGCGCCGCCCATGCCGCCCATCCCGCCGGTCAGCGTCCACGTGCCGCGCAGGCTCCCGCCGAAGTGCCGCCGCGCCACCTCGCCGAAGGTTTCGAACGTCCCCTGCAGGATCCCCTGCGTGCCGATGTAGATCCACGAGCCGGCCGTCATCTGGCCGTACATGGTCAGCCCCAGCCGCTCGAGCTCGCGGAACTTCTCCCAGGTGGCCCAGCGGGGGACCAGGTTGCTGTTGGCGATGAGGACGCGCGGCGCGTGGGCGTGCGTGCGCAGGACGGCCACCGGCTTGCCGGACTGCACGATGAGCGTCTCGTCGCCCGCCAGGTCGCGGAGCGCGGCCACGATGGCGTCGAACGCCTCCCAGCTGCGCGCCGCGCGCCCGGTGCCGCCGTAGACCACCAGGTCTTCGGGGCGCTCGGCCACGTCGGGGTCCAGGTTGTTCATCAGCATCCGCAGCGCGGCCTCCTGCTGCCACCCGCGGCAGGAGATCTCGCTGCCGCGCGGCGCGCGGATGGTTCGGCGCGTCTCCGCGGGCGCTTCGGCGATGGTGGTCATCTACGGCTCAGTTCAAGATTGCGGGCGATCGCGGAGAGGCTGTGTGTCACCACTCGCGCAGCAGATCCGGCACGTTCAGCGTCAGCACCGGACCGCCGGGGACGGGCTGCCAGATGAGATCTCCGGTCGCGATCTCCGTCTTCCGCCCCGGGTCGTCCGTCGCGCGGTGGATCTCGATGCGCTTCTTCTCCGGATCGATCACCCAGTACTCGGCCACCCCGAAATGCGCATACCGGTCGCGCTTCAGCCCGCGGTCACGACGCCCCGTTTCAGGAGAGACGATCTCGACCACCAGGTCCGGGGGGCCTTCCAGTCCGCGGCGGGTGAAACAGGAGACGCGGCCCTGGCACACGAAAACGAAATCCGGGGCCATGTAGTCGCCTTCCGCGAACAGCACGTCGATCGGACCGGGAACTGCCCGTCCGAGCTGGTGCTCCGCGACGAAGGGACGTATGACGTCGCCCAGCCTGGCGACGATCTCCTGGTGCAGCGGGCGTGGAGAAGGCGACACGTAGAGCTCCCCCCCAATGACCTCATAGCGGTTTCCGTCGCTTGGAAGACGCGCGAACTCGGCGTACGTCCAGCGGCGGGCTGCAGGCTGTGTCGACATGGCGAACCTCCGGGATTCCCGGCACGCCGCTCGGAGCGGCTGATACACACATCTCCAATTTCGGCGTTCGACGCTCCGTGCACCAGCGTCGCGCATCATCAATTTTGAATGGAGATGCGGAAAGGCCCCGCACCGGGTTCGGTGCGGGGCCCCTGTAACGGATCGAGGCAGCTTGTAACGTCAGTCCGGGAAGGTGACGCTGCCGGCCGCGGCGGCGCTGCCGCCGTGGATCAGGTCGATGATGGCCTCCATCTCCGCGCCCATCAGGTCCAGGCGGTGGAGAACGGTGCGCGAGTAGCCATAGTCGAAGTACAGCGAGACCGCGTCTTCGTTGGCCGGGTTGTTGGTGGAGATGATCTGCTCGTCCAGCCGGTTGTGCAGGTCCTGGCAGATGAACGACACCGCCTTCTGCACGCGCCGCTGGTCGTCCAGCGTCTCGATGCTGACGTCGCCCGTCAGGCGCGGGATGAGCTGCTCCACCATCCCCACGCCCTCGGGCGGGGCCGCCACGGAGCCCGGATGACCGTGGGCGGCGTCCGCCACGATCAGCTCCGACGCCGCCGTCAGTGCCCTGAGCTCTTCGAAGTTGCAGTGAAGGATCACGGAGCCTCCTGGGGTCCAAATCCGCCCGCCTCACCCCATGAGCAAGGCAAGGGCCGGGCCAGTTCCACGCACCCCTGTACACCGCGCGCTGCCAATTGTTTACGCGGCCGCGGAGCAGGGTGTTTCAACGATCTCAAGGGTGGAACGCGTGGCGTGGAGCGTTCCTGACGACGCGGTGTTCGTCCCCGGGAGAGGACGGAGGCGTCCGGCTGAGGGTTGGGTCTCGCGTGGGGCGTTGGGGCGGCCTCTCTACAATTGCATGCGGAGCGCGCGAAACGCAAGGGGCACCGTGCTCACCCCGATGTCGTGATCCGCGCGCGCGCCTGGAGCACCCGGGCGAGCGCTTCCTCCGGCGTGGCGCCGAGCGAGGTGACGTGCCCCATCTTCCGCCCCGGCCGCGCCTCCGCCTTGCCGTACAGGTGCAGCGCCGTCTGGGGGACGGCGAGCGCCTCGGCCACGCCGGGGCGGCCCAGCGCCGTCCCCGCGTCGTCGCCCATCAGGTTGGCCATCGCCGCCGGGCGGAGGAGATCCGTGGAGCCCAGCGGCAGCCCGCAGACGGCGCGCAGCTGCTGCTCGAACTGGCTCACCGGGCAGGCTTCCAGGGTGTAGTGCCCGGAGTTGTGCGGCCGCGGCGCCAGCTCGTTCATCCGCACGTGCCCGTCCTCCGCGACGAACATCTCCACCGCCAGCAGGCCGACCACGCCCAGCCCCTCGGCCATGCGCACCGCCACGCGCCGCGCCTCTTCCGCGATCTCGGGGGCGATGCGGGCGGGGACGATGGAGACGTCGAGGATGGCGTTGCGGTGGACGTTCTCGGCCACCGGAAAGCACGCCGTCTCCCCGTCCGCCCCGCGTGCGGCGACCACGGAGACCTCCACGGAGAAGCGCACCCACTCCTCCAGGATCAGCTCCGTCGTCCCGTCTCCCCCCACCGCGGCGAACGCGGCCCCGGCCTCCGACGGCTCGCGGATCACCGCCTGCCCCTTGCCGTCGTAGCCGAAGCGCGCGGTCTTCAGCACCGCGGGGGTGCCGATCTCGCGCAACGCGTCGTCCAGGTCGCCGCGCGTCTGGACGGCGCGGAAGTTCGCGGTGAGGACGCCGAGCGCGCGCGCCGTCTCCTTCTCGCGGACGCGGTGCTGCGCCACCTCCAGCACGCCGGGGCCGGGGCGGACGGGGACCATGCGCTCGATCTCGCGGAGCGTGGCCACGTCCGCGTTCTCCCACTCCAGCGTCACCACGTCCGAGCGTTCGGCGAGCGCGCGCATCGACGCGGGGTCGTTGAACGGCGCGCGGATGTGCTCGTCGGCCACCTGCGCGGCGGGGGCGCCGGCGCCGGGGTCCAGGACGACCACGCGGTAGCCCATCCGCCGCGCCTCGAGCGCGAACATCCGCCCCAGCTGCCCCCCGCCGACGATGCCGATGCGGGCGCCGGGAAGGAACACGCCGCCGGCCGCGGATCCGTCCGCCGTCACGACGCCGGCGCGGGGTCGGGGGCGAGCGCGTCCTCGGCCATCCGCCGCGCGTACGCCTTCAAGCGCTCGCGGATCTCCGCGTCGCGGCCGCCCAGGATGCGCGCGGCCAGGAGCCCGGCGTTGGCCGCGCCCGCTTTCCCGATCGCCACCGTGGCGACGGGAACGCCCTTCGGCATCTGCACGATGGAGAGGAGCGAGTCCAGCCCGTTCAGCGTGGAGGAGAGGACGGGGACGCCGATGACGGGGAGGACGGTCTTGGCCGCGGTCATCCCCGGCAGGTGCGCCGCGCCGCCCGCCCCGGCGACGATCACCTCGATCCCCCGCCCCTCGGCCTCCTCGGCGTAGCGGAACATGCGGTCGGGCGTGCGGTGCGCCGAGACGATCTCCATCTCGTACGCGATCCCCAGCTCGTCCAGCACGCGCGCGGCCTCCTGCATGGTCTCGCGGTCGCTGCGGCTGCCCATGATGATTCCGACGCGCGGCTGCGGTTCCATAGGTGCGAAAGTGCGAAGTGCGAGAGTGCGAAAGTGCGCGGACCGCACCGGCGACGGCGCTTTCTCCCCGCTTCTCCGGTGATCGGGAGATGGGAGATGAAGATGCGCCGTGGCTGGGAGCGGGGGAATGTAGGACTGCGCCGATACGGCGGCAACGACGCCGGCGGACGGTTTAGCGGCGATGGGATCGCTACGCCGCCACTGTCTCCCGGCGCGCCTTCTCGGCCAGGCGCTCGCGGATGCTGGCGGCGATGACCTCGATGCCGGCGTTGTTCTGGCCGCCGCGGGGGAGAATGACGTCGGCGTAGCGCTTGGTGGGCTCCACGAACTCGAAGTGCATGGGGCGCACGGTCTTGAGATACTGGTCGATGACCGACTCCAGCGACCGCCCGCGCTCCTCGGTGTCGCGCCGGAGCCGGCGGATGAAGCGCACGTCCGCCTCGGTGTCGACGAAGATCTTGAGGTCGAACATCTCGCGCAGCCGTGCGTCGGCGAAGAGGAGGATGCCGTCCACCAGGATCACGTCGCGCGGCTGCACGGGGATGCTCTCGGGCGCGCGGGTGTGGCGGGTGAAGTCGTACACCGGCTTCGCGACGGGCTCGCCCGCGATCAGCCGCTCCAGGTGGTGGATGAGGAGCGCCGTGTCCAGCGAGTCAGGATGGTCGAAGTTGATGCGCTGGCGCTCCTCGACGGAGAGGTGCGCGAGCTCCTTGTAGTACGCGTCGTAGTCGAGGAACACGGCCGAGTCCAGGTGCAGCGACTCGTAGATCCGCCGCGCCACGGTGGTCTTCCCCGAGCCAGTCCCCCCGGCGATTCCGATCAGGAACGGTTTCACTGACAGTGCGAGAGTACGAGAGTACGGAAGTACGGGAGTACGAAAGTGCGCGGTTGCGCGGGCGCCAACATGCGGCGCGGGCGGGGATGGAGCAAGGATGGGGAGGTCTACATCCACATCGCCCCTCGTTTTTATCTTCTTCTATCTACCTCGTACGATTCACCATCGCCGAAACACCGGAAACTCATCGCGAGGACGTTGCGGGTGTGCTTCGGCGGCATCCGCGCCGCCCTCTCCCCGCGCCTTAGAGCGCTCGCCCTCTCCCGTACCGGGCGAGGGGGGCTGTCCAGCATTCGCGCGGCCTGCATACCATGATCACACAAAAGCTTGGGTGTGCCGGTGATGCGTGCAAGCTACCTCTCCCGGTACGGGAGAGGTGGACGGCCTCGGCCGGCCGGAGAGGGCGCGAGGCCGGAGAACGCACCGCGGGCCGGGCACGCATCCGCGCACCCGGCCCGCCGTCGCATACCTCATCCCCCAGCGTACTTCCGCACTCTCGCACTCTCGCGCTTCCCTGCTTCACCCGATGCCGACCGCGTCGGGGTTCAGCTCGCCGATGTAGTAGTCCACCAGCGTGCGCTGGAAGACCAGGTTGTAGCGCGCGCTCACCATCTGGCTCTGCGCCTGGGCGAGCACCGAGCGCGCCTGCGCCAGCTCCACCAGCGTGCCCACGCCCGCGCGGTAGCGCTGGTCGGTGGCGTTCAGCGACTGCTGCGCGGCGGTCAGCTGCGCCTCGGCGGCGGCCAGCTGCTGCTGCGCGGCCTGCCAGTCCAGGTACGCGCGGCGCACCTCCAGCCCCACCTGCTGCCGCTGGTTCTCCAGCGCGATGCGGGCGTTGTCCTGCAGGATCTGCGCGCGCTGCACCTCGGCCGCCGTGTTGCCGCGGTCGAAGATGGGAAGCGACACGCCCACGGAAACCGATCCCCCCTGCCGCTGGTTCAGCTGGTCGAACACGCCCAGGTCGTTCTGGCTGTTCACGCTGGTGTTGTACCCCGCGCTCACCGAGATCGTCGGCAGGCGGCCGGCCTTGGCCGCGCGCACGCCCTGCTCCGTGGCGCTGAGCTCAGTCTGCCGCGCGGCCAGGTCCACCCGCCGCGCGAACGCCTGGTCCAGCAGCGTGTCCAGCGGGGCAACGGCGGAGGTCCCCGCCGCAGCGGGCGGCGACTGGAAGGCGTACTCGCCGCGCGGGTCCAGCTGCAGCGTCTGGATCAGGTCCACCTTGGCCAGCTCCACGGCGTTGCGCGCCTGCACCACGGCCAGCTGCGCCGCGGCCACGGTGGCCTGCTGCGTGTACAGGTCGGCGATGGGGCGGCGGCCCGCGTCCACGAAGGCGCGGATCTGCGCCAGCTGCGCCTGCGCGCTGGCCAGCGTCTCGTTGCGCACGCGCAGCTGCTCCTGCCCCTCGATGAGCGACAGGTAGTTGGAGACCACGGTGAAGACCACCGACTGGCGCGTGCGCTCCACGTCGCTGGCGCCGGCCTGCTGCTGCAGCCGGGCGGCGCGGAGGTTGGCCGAGTTGGCGCCGCCGTTGTACAGCGTGTAGCTGCTGCTGACGCCCGCGTTCAGCGCCGTGCTGGTGCGCGACAGCGCGCTGCCGGCGCCGGTGCTCGTTCCCGGAGCGCGGTCGTAGCTGCCCGAGGTCGTGGTGCTGAAGCGCACGTCCGGCAGGAACTGCATCCGCTGCTGCCGCACGGCCACGGTGTCCAGCGCCGCCGCGTTCACCGCCTGCCGCAGCGTGCCGTTCTGCTGCAGCGCGATCCGCACCGCGTCGCTGAAGGTGATGGTCCGCGGCTGCCCCGCGGTCGCCGTCGGCTGCGTCGACGGAGAACCCGTCTGCGCCGCCAGGGCCGGAGCCGCGGTGGCCGCCAGCACCAGCGCCGCCGCCACCCGCGCCCAGCGCGAAATTCCGTTCCGGTCGAACATCTCAGCCTCTCTTCCTCTATCGTCCACGCCCGTCGATGGGACGGAGCGTCATTCGTAGCGCAGCGCCTCGATCGGGTTCAGCGCCGCGGCCTTGCGCGCCGGATAGAACCCGAAGAACATGCCCACCGCCGCCGAGAACCCCACCGCGATGGCCACCGCCTGCGGCGGCGTCGACGTGCTCCAGCCGGTCAGGTGCCCCAGCAGCGCCGCGCCGCCGAAGCCCACCATCAGCCCGATCACCCCGCCCAGCAGGCTCATCACCACGCTCTCCACCAGGAACTGCAGGAGCACGTCGCCCCCGCGCGCGCCGATGGCCATGCGGATCCCGATCTCCCGCGTCCGCTCGGTCACGGAGACGAGCATGATGTTCATGATCCCGATCCCCCCTACGACGAGGGAGACGGAGGCGATGGCCGCCAGCAGCCAGGTCATCACCGCGGTCGTGCTCGTCGCGGCGGCGGCCAGCTCGTTCTGGTTGCGGATGGTGAAGTCGTCGGGCTCTCCATCCCCCTGCCGGTGGCTTTCGCGCATGATGGCGCGGATCTCGTCCTGCGCGGCCGGGATCTCGCTGGCCGAGGCGGTGCTGGCCAGGATCTGCCCGATGAACATCCCCCCCGACAGCCGCGCCTGCATGGTCGTGTACGGCAGGAGCACCACGTCGTCCATGTCGTTGCCGCTGGCCGACTGCCCCTTGGACGCCATCACCCCGACCACCGTCATCGGCACGCTCCTCACCTGCACCTGCTGCCCCACCGGGTCCTGCCCGGGGAAGAGGTTCTGCGCCACGGTGGCGCCGAGGACCACCACCTTGCGCTTGGCCGCCACGTCGGCGTCGGAGAAGAAGGCGCCGCTCGACGTCTCCCACGAGCGGATGGTGGTGTAGCCGGTGGACACGCCCTGGATCTGCGTGCGCCAGTTCCCCTCGGGCCCGATCACCTGGCCGCGCGACATCACCACGGGCGAGATGCCGGAGACCAGCGTGGCCTCGCGCTGCAGCTTCTCGGCGTCGTCCACCGTCAGCCGGTTGAAGGTCTGCGCGCCCTGGCTCACGCCGCCCTGCTGGGTGGCGCCGGGGGTCACCATGATCAGGTTCGTCCCCAGGTTGCCGATCTGCGCCTCGATGGTGGACTGCGCGCCGTGGCCCACCGCCACCATCACGATCACCGCGCCCACCCCGATCACGATCCCCAGCATCGTCAGCAGCGTGCGCATCTTGTTCTTCAGGATGCTCTGCCCGGCGATGCGCACCAGCGTCTGCTTCTTCATGCCGCCTCCAGCAGCTCTTCGTCCCGTGCCCGCAGGTCGTCGGCGGCGCGCCGGTGGCCCTCCACGGGGTGGTCGCGGCGGATCAGACCGTCGCGCACCTCCACGATGCGCCTGGCGTACTGCGCCACCTCGGGCTCGTGCGTGACCAGCACGATGGTGATCCCCTGCTCGTTCAGCTCCTGGAAGAGCGCCATCACCTCCACGGTGGTGCGCGAGTCCAGGTTCCCCGTGGGCTCGTCGGCCAGCAGCAGCGTGGGCTGCGTCACCAGGGCGCGGGCAATGGCCACGCGCTGCTGCTGCCCGCCGGAAAGCTGGCTGGGGTGGTGGTCCAGCCGCTTGCCGAGGCCCACGCGCTCCAGCGCATGGGCCGCCATGGCGCGCGTGTCCTTCCACCGCCCGCCGCGGTCGTACAGGAGCGGAAGCTCCACGTTCTCCAGCGCGCTGGTGCGGGCCAGCAGGTTGAAGCCCTGGAAGACGAAGCCCAGCTTCTGGTTGCGCAGGTCGGCCAGTGCGTTCTTTCCCAGCCCGTCCACCCGCACGCCGTCCAGCAGGTAGGTGCCGCCCGTGGGCACGTCCAGGCAGCCCAGGATGTTCATCAGCGTGGACTTGCCCGAGCCCGACGAGCCCATGATGGCGATCATCTCGCCGGGCTCCACGGTCAGGTCCACGCCGCGGAGGGCGCGCACCTCGTTCTCGCCGCTGCCGTAGATCTTGGTCACGCCTTCGACATGGATGACGCTCATCTCCGCCTCCATCCTCAGAAGCCGCCGCGCGGCCCGCCGCCCGTGCGCTGCTGCCCGCCCAGCGGGTTGCTGGCCGGCTGCGCGCCGGACGCCGTAGCGGCCGTGTTCGAGCCGATCACCACCTTCATCCCCGCCGTGAGCCCGTTGCCCTCGACCACGGTGTTCTTGCCGTCGGTCAGCCCGGTGCGCACGCGGATCATCTTCAGCTTCCCCGCGCCGTCCATCACCCAGATGCGGCCGCCCTGGCCGCGCTGCGCGCCCGCCGGGCGCTGGCCGCCGGCGGCGCCGCCGCCGAAGGGACCCGCGTCCGCCGTGCGGGTGCGGCCGGCGCCGCCGTTGGCTCCCTGGCGCGCCGCGCGGGCCGCCCTGAGGGAATCGACGTTGATCCCGGCCTTCTTCATCTCGTCGTCGCTCGGCGTGAAGCGGAGCGCGGCGTTGGGCACCAGCAGGGCGTCCTGCGCCGCGCCGGTCTCGAAGTCCACCGTGGCCGTCATCCCCGGCAGCAGCTTGCCGTCGTCGTTGTCCACCTCCACCACCGCGGTGTAGTTCACCACGTTCTCGGTGGTCTTGCTCTGCAGGCGCACCTGCTTCACGGTGCCGCGGAAGGTGCGGTCGGCGTACGACTGCACGGTGAAGGTCACCGGCTGGCCGTTGTGGATCTGGCCGATGTCGCTCTCGTCCACGCTGGCCAGGATCTGCATCTTCGACAGGTCGTTGGCGATCAAAAAGATCTGCGGGGCCGAGAACGAGGCGGCCACCGTCTGCCCCACGTCCACGTTGCGCTCGACGACGATGCCGTCGATGGGCGCATAGATCTCGGTGTAGCCCAGGTTGCGCTGGGCGCGCTGCATCGACACCTGCGCGCTCTTCAGGTCCGCCTGCGCCACGCGCAGCTTGTACTCGTAGCCCTGGAACTCCTCGGCGGTGATGACCCTGGCGTCGAAGAGCGGGCGGTTGCGCGCGTAGTCGGCCTGCGCCTGCTGCACCCCGGCGCGGGCGCGGTCCAGCCCGGCCTGCGCGTCCTGCACGGCCTGCTGCGCCAGCGTGGGGTCGATGCGCGCCAGCAGCTGGCCCTTCCTCACGTGGTCGTTGAAGTCGGCGTAGATGGCCGACACCTGGCCCGACACCTGGGTGCCCACCTGCACGGTGGTCACGGCGCCCAGGTTGCCGGTGGCCGACACGCTGGAGCTCAGGCTCCCGCGGGTGAGCAGCGCGGTGCGGAAGGCCTGGGCCTCCTCGCCTCCGCCCTTGCGCAGGAAGAAGAAGGCGGCGGTGGCCAGCACCAGCACGGCAACTGCGGCGATACGAATGCTCTTCATGGTTTCCTCGGCCGGTTCGCGAACCCGGGACGCGCGCCGTGCGGTCCCCGCGATTCTGACGCCGAGTATAGGCCTTCGGGCCCGCGCCCGGTCCCCCTCCCGGCGCCACCTGCACCGCCGTGTTCCGAACTGCACTCCGCGCGACACGAACGCGTTTTCTCGCCGGGCATCGCTGGATCTCACGCGAAGACGCGGAGCCGCGGAGGTGCAGGGCGGCGACTCCGCGACTCCGCGGCTCCGCGTGAGATCCCGGAGCGCCGGCCCGATGCGCGGACAGTGCATCTCGGCACCACGCCGGTGCAGTTCGTGCCGGAACGGTTTGCGGGAGATGCGGGAAGATGCCTACCCTTCGGGCGTTCGCGCGCATTCACGCGCGCGCATGGAAAGAGCTGTCCCGATGGCAACGAACCCGACATCCGCGAGCCACGCCGGCACCGCCGCCGCGCCCGAGCCGCACACCCGGCTCACGCGCGGCGAGGTGCTGGCCATCTTCGCGTTCTGGATCTTCATGGCGGTGCTCACCGCTGCCAACCGCCTGCTGGACCCGCGCCGGCCGCCCGGCATCCAGCCCACCTTCCCCTCCGCCCCGGTCGCGCTGGCCTTCGCCGAGTCGCTGGTGTGGGCGGTGGTCACTGTGGTCATCTTTCTCCTCGGCCGCCGCTTCTTCTCCGCGCGCGAGCGCCGGGGGACGCAGGTGGCCGCGCTGGTCGTCACCGGGCTGGCGGTCTCCATCGTCGTGGACCTGGTGCTGGACCTCGCCCGCTTCGCGCTGCTGGGGGGCATCCCGCAGCGCCACAACTTCCTGGCCGACCCGTTCCGGGCCATCACCCACCTCTGGTTCCTGCGGGAGATGATCGTCTACTCGGGGATCGTGGCCGCGGGGCTGGCGCGCGACTATTCGCTCCGCTACCGCGCCCGGCAGGACGAGGCCACGCACCTGCAGGCCGAGACCGCGCAGCTGCGCGCCCAGCTGGCCGAGGCGCGGCTGTCGGCGCTGCGCAGCCAGATCGACCCGCACTTCCTGTTCAACACGCTGAACGCCGTGTCCGCGCTGGTGGAGCGCGACCCGCGCGGCGTGCGGCGGATGATCGCGCGCCTCAGCGAGCTCCTGCGCCACTCGCTGGAAGGCGCGGCGGAGGCGGAGGTCACGCTGCGCAAGGAAGTGGAGTTCGTGGAGCGCTACCTGGAGATCATGCGCATCCGCTTCCAGGGGTCGCTCGAGGTGGAGACCGAGGTGGAGGCGGAGGTGATGGACGCGCTGGTGCCCAACCTGATCCTGCAGCCGCTGGTGGAGAACGCGGTGAAGCACGGCGTCAGCCGCATGAAGGAGGGCGGATTGATCCGCATCCACGCCTTCCGCGACGACGGCCGCGTGGTGCTGAGTGTGCGCGACAACGGCCCCGGGCTGAGCCAGGCCACCCCGCGCGAGGGCGTGGGCGTGCGCAACACCCGCCAGCGGCTGGAGCAGCTGTACGGCGACGCGCAGGCGCTCCACCTTCGCCCGGCGGAGGGCGGCGGGGTGGAGGCCGAGGTCACGCTCCCCTTCCACACCGCCGGCGACCTGCGCGCCGCCGGCGTGGGGGTGGGCGGATGACGGCCCCGCTGCGCGTGCTCATCGTCGACGACGAGCTCCTGGCCCGCCAGCGCCTGGAAGACCTGCTCGCGCGAGAGAGCGACGTGGCCGTCGCGGGGGCGGCGTCGGATGGGGACGAGGCGGTGGAGGCGATCCGCACGCTGCGTCCCGACGTCGTCTTCCTCGACGTGCAGATGCCGGGGAAGACGGGGATGGAGGTGGTGCGCGAGATCGGCCCCGACCGGATGCCGGTGACCGTCTTCGTCACCGCGTACGACCAGTTCGCGCTGCAGGCCTTCGACGTGGCGGCGGTGGACTACCTGCTGAAGCCGTACGACGACGAGCGCTTCGAGCAGGCTTTCCGCCGCGCGCGCAAGCTGGCCGAGCTCTCCGAGGTCGAGCGCCTGGCCGGCCGCCTCCGCACCCTGCTGGGCGGCGGCGCCGTCCCCGCCTCCGCGTCGCCGGCGGCGGCGACGGACGATCCCCTCCCCGGGGCGGCGGCGTCCTCCCCCGCCCCGGCGCCCGCATCTCCCTGGACCGAGCGGATCGCGGTGGAGATGCGGGGCCAGGTGCGCGTCGTCCCCGTCTCGCAGATCGAGTACATCACCGCCAGCGGCCCCTATGCCGAGCTGCACACGAGCGAGCGCGGCTACGTGATCCGCGAGCGGATGCAGGCGCTGGAAGAGCGGCTGGACCCCGCGCGCTTCCTGCGCATCCACCGCTCCATCATCGTCCGCCTGGACGTGATCGACACGCTGCTGCGCGGCGGCGGCGGCGACTACGCGGTGCGCCTGAAGAACGGCGTGAAGCTCAAGGTCGCCCGCACCCGCGTGGAGGAGCTGGAGCGCCGGATGGGCGTCGGACGGTAGGGGGTAACGGACGGCGGAAGGCGAAGCGGGGCCGCCACGGTGGCCGCCCCGCTTCGTTCGTCCGGGCTCGCCGGTCACGCCGGCGCGCGCCGAGCCGCGCCGGTCAGTACGCGCACTGCCCCACGTCGGCCGTCACGCGGGTAATGCGCGTGCTCTCGGGATACGTCACCTCGACGTCGTAGTAGTACTCGTCGTACTGCTGGCCGTACATCGACTGGTTCAGGATGCACGTCCACGCGCCCGTGTAGCTGCGGCCGCTGTCGACGAAGCCGTTGTCGGTGGTGATCCCCAGCCACTCGTTGTCCTCGAACACCGTGTTGCCGTCGTACGCGTCCTCGCTCACGTGCCGGATGGTGAGCGTCACCGAGTACTGCTGCGCTCCGGTGAGCGCCGGCCACGACAGCGTGGGCACGCCGCCCGGGTACGTGACGGTGACGTTCGGCGCCGGCAGCGGGAGGCGCGAATACAGCAGCCGGTTGGGCGACCCCGACCCCGCGTTGGTGACCTTCCCCAGCGTGGCGAACCCGGTGATGGTCGCGGCCACGTTCGCCGGCGTCGCCGTGGGGTTGTCCTGCAGGTACTGGGCGGCCACGCCGGCCACGTGAGGGCTGGCCATCGAGGTGCCGCTCAGCGTGTCGCTGGCCGTGTTGGACGTGTTCCAGGCGGACAGGATGCCGCTCCCGGGGGCGAACAGGTCCACGCAGGTACCGTAGTTCGATGCCTGGTTCGGCGTCGTGGTCCACACCGCGCGCGCGTCGTTGGTGCCGGTGGCGCCCACCGTGAGCGCGGCGGGCACGCGCGAGGGCGTCTGCTGGCATGCGTCGCCGTTGTTGTTCCCCGCCGAGGCGGCCAGGGTCACGCCGCTGTTGATCATCCCGTTGACCGCATCGTCCTCGGCCTGGCTGGGCGAGTTGCCGAACGAGGCGTTGGCCACGGCCGGCAGCACCCGGTGCGCGGCCACCCAGTTGAACCCGGCGATCGCGGTCGACGCGGCCACCCCGCCGCCGCACGTCGCCACGCGCACCGCCACGATCGTCACTCCCTTGGCCACGCCGTAGGTGGCGCCGCCGAGCGTGCCGGCCACGTGCGTCCCGTGGCCGTTGCAGTCGTTCCCGTTCTGCCCGTCGCCCACGGCGTCGTATCCGACCGAGGCGCGGCCGCCGAACTCCACGTGGCTGGCGCGGATCCCGGTGTCGAGCACGTACGCGTGGACGCCAGAGCCGTCCCGCTCGTACACGAAGGTTCCGTTCGTGGGCCGGTCGTGCTGGTCGATGCGGTCCAGCCCCCAGGGCGCGCCGTACTGCGTGCCGTCGATCTGTCCCATCTGGTCTTCCTCGATGTACTTCACCCGGGGGTTGTGCTGCAGCGCGTTCAGCTGCCCCGGGTTCAGGGTGGCCGCGAACCCGTGCAGCGCCGCGGTCCAGGTGTAGCGCGGGCTGGCGTTCACCGCCGCGGCCACCGCGGAGGGGTTGGTGCCGTCCTGCAGCACCACGATGTACGCGCCGGGAATGGCCTTTCCGGGCGCCGCCGCCCGCAGCGGCGCGAGGCCGCCCGGCTCGCGCGCGGCCGCCGGATCGGTGGGCTGCCGGTCGCACGCCGCGGCCAGCACCAGCATCGCGGCCAGGGACAGGAATTTCACGCTTCTACGCATGGGGCTCCTCAGGGGTGAACGGGACGCGGGATCGCCGCACCGCACGGCCGCGCGGCGCTCGCGCGGTCCGTGGTAGTCCTGCCTGCCTCCGCCCGGCGCGTCACCCCGCCCGGTGGGAAGTGGGGAGCCAGCTTCCGGCGCACGTCCCGGCGCCGGGGTGGGATATGGAGGCACGCGGACACTACAATACCCGCCTTTACTATTCAATCGCCGGAGACAAACCCGATATTTCTGCACCAGCCGTGTTCAGCGATCAACTCGAACAATGTCTCATCCATTGATTTGGAGTAGATCATTTAAAAACAACTCATACCGAATTTGGGGATTGATCGTGCAATCCGGAAGCGCACGTGCGACCTCGCATACAGATCCTTCGGCCTGCAATCGCTCGTGCAGGGGCAACGATGGTGTGGTCGGCCTCAGGATGACGTCTCTCTGTGCGTTTGTAATGCACAGATGATTGCCAGATCCGGTATCAGATAACGATTCCTGTGCAGATTCTTCAATGGATTCATCATCAGGGAGCGAGGAAGCCAGACAGAGGAGCGCGGAGGGATCTCCGTTTCGCTGCTTCTCTGCGTGAACCATGTCTTTTGTCGCCGGTGGATCCGCCGACGGCGCGCACCTCCCCCGGACGCGAAACGGCCGCATCGCGGGCGCGATGCAGCCGTCCTTCCGCGCCGCGAACACGATCCGCGGCGCCGGAAAAAGAAGACGGGGGCGGCTTGCGCCACCCCCGCCGGGTCCCGCCCGATCTAACCGGCGATCAGAAGTTGTACTTGATCCCCAGCTGGATCTGGTAGCGCGAGCTCAGGTCGCTGGTCTGGAACGTCACCGGCTTCGGCGCGAAGGCGCGCAGGAGCACGTGGCCGTTCGTGTCGGTGGTGTTGTTGTTCACCCGCGACAGCAGCGCCTCGTTCTGGTTGCTGATGAACGAGCTGTTCCCCCACTCGGGGTTCAGCAGGTTGGCGAAGTTCAGGATGTCCATCGTCAGCTGGAGGCCCTGGCCGCGCACCGTGGGCAGCGTCTGGGCGATCCGCACGTCGATGCGGTTGCTCCAGGGCTGCTCGCAGGCGTTGCGCTGCAGAACCTTGCCGCGGTTCTCGCGCAGGCAGTCCACCCGCTCGATGAAGTTGTTCAGGTTGGCCCACGACTGCGCCGGCGAGATCGGGTTGTTCGCGCTCAGCGGCTCGAAGCGCACCTCGCCCTGCGACGCCGGAACGTAGATCAGGTCGTTCGCGTTCTGGCTGTCGCCGTTGATGTCGCCGTTGTACGTGTACGAGTACGGACGCCCGCTCTCGCCCACGTAGATCAGCGAGAAGTCGGTGGGCGCGCGGCGGATGAACAGGAACTGCCGCGTCAGGTCCGCCACGATCCGGTGCGTCACGTCGTAGTCCGAACGGCGCAGCGGCGGGTCGTTCGGGTTGTCGGCGATCGGGTTGAAGCGGAACTGCGAGGCCGCCGTGCTGCTGCGCACCGCGTTCACGTCGTAGGCGTGGCCGAAGGTGTAGGCCACCGACGCCTCCCACCCGTCGCGGAACGGCCGCTGCAGCTGGCCGGTGATGCTGTAGCTGTAGTTCCGGCTGGTGTTGTAGATGTCGTACACGTTGCCGAAGCCCTGCGCGGTAAACCGGCGCGCCACCGCCCGGCCCTCGATGATCGAGTCGGCGCCCGCGGCCGTCCGGCGGGTGCCCACCACCGTCAGGTCACGGTAGTTGGGGTCGTTGATGCTCTTGCTGTACAGCCCCTCGATCGTCCCGATGATCCCCATCGGCAGCTCGCGGTCCACCGCGAGCGACCCGCGCATCACCTGCGGCGCCTTGAAGTCGGGGTCCACCGTGTTGATGTCGCTGGGCGCCGCGTTGGCCGGCAGGATCGCGCCGTTGGCCGGGTTGCGGCAGCCGCGCGGCTGGGCGCTCGGGTCGGTCACGAAGTTGGGCGAGTTCGCCGAGCCGTTGCAGGTGAAGCGGATGTAGTCCAGCCCCGTGTTGCCGTAGGCGTTCGAGATCCACACGTACGGGGCGCGGCCCTGGAACAGCCCCACGCCGCCGCGGAACTGGGTGCTCTGGTCGCCCAGCACGTCCCAGTTGAAGCCCACCCGCGGGTTGAACGTGAGGTTGCTCGACGGCACCTCGTTGGTGCGCCGCCCGAACACCAGCCCGCTGTCGGCGAACACCTTGTCGAAGCGCGTCGCGAACAGCTCGTTGTTCCCCGGGTTCTTGGGCAGGTTGGTCCAGTCCAGGCGCAGCCCCACCGTGAAGGTGAAGTTGGTGGTCAGCCCGATCTTGTCCTGCGCGTACAGCGAGTAGGTGCGCACCGGGAACTCGGCGCGCTCGTTGGCCTCGGGGTTGTCCGAGTTGAAGTACGAGAACTGGTACTGGTTCGGCCGCCCGGCACGCAGCGAGTCGATGTTGGTGAAGCGGTAGAAGCCGTAGATGTTCTGCGCGAACAGGTTGCTGAACTTGAAGAACTCGTTGTGCGTGCCCACGGTGAAGCTGTGGATGCCGCGCGCGAAGCTCAGGTCGTTGGTGATCTCCAGGATGTCCTGGTCCAGCGCGTTGGCCACCGACGAGTTCTCGGGCCCGCCCAGCAGCGAGCAGCTCGAGCCGCCGGCGCAGGTGTTGGGCAGGTCCACCTGCACGCGCGGGAACGGGCTCACCGGCAGCCCGCGGCTCTCGCGGATGGTGGTCAGCCCCACGCGGAACTCGTTGAACATCTGGCTGAACAGCGTGCTGTTCAGCTGCCCCACCGTCGAGTGGGTCTTGCTGTTGAAGCGGTAGCCGCCCAGCGAGAAGTTGTAGCTGTTGTCGCTGCGGGTGCCCAGGTTGTCGTCCCAGGCGTCCACGTAGTTGTGGCGCAGCGTCAGGTGGTTGTTGGCCGAGAGGTTGAAGTCCAGGCGCCCGAAGATGTTGTTGCTCTGCCGGCGCAGGTCCACGTCGCCGAACGAGCCCGGGTTGAAGCCGTACTGGCTGTCCAGGATGTTCACCACCGAGTCGGCCTTCACCTTGGGGATGCTGATCCCCGGGCTGTTCCGCACGTCGATGAAGTTGCCCGTGGGCGCCGCGCGGCGCGAGATCTCGGCCGCCACGAAGAAGAAGGCGCGGTCGCGGACGATGGGGCCGCCCAGCGAGAAGGCGCTCTCGTACTGGTGGAAGTTGGCGAAGTCGTTCGAGCGGGCGCTGCTGTCGGCCTGGACGAAGCGGTAGTTGCCCACCAGGTCCTGGTTGCGCCCGAAGAAGGTCAGCGTGCCGTCCAGCTTGTTGGTGCCCGACTTGGTCACCGCGTTGATCCCCACGCCGGTGAAGCCGCCCTGGCGCACGTCGAAGGGCGCCAGCACCACCTGGAACTCCTGGATGGCCTCCAGGGTGATGGGCTTGGTGTTCGCCTGCCCGCCCGGCGTGCCGCTGCCGGCAAGGCCGAACAGGTCGTTGTTCACCGCGCCGTCGATCTGGATGTTGTTGTAGCGGTTGTTGCGCCCCGCGCCGCTGCTTCCCAGCCCCGAGGTGCTCACCTGCGGCACCAAGCGGGTGAAGTCGGTGAAGTCGCGGCTGATGGTGGGCAGGCGGGTGATGGCGCTGTCGCTGATCACCGCCGACGCGCCGGTGCGGCCGGGCGAGAGCACCGCGCCGCGGTCGGCCGTGGCCGTGATCCCCTGCAGCGCCACCGCCTGCGCGGCCAGCGTGATGTTCACCTCTTCCGTCTGCGACAGCGCGATGCGCACGCCGCTGCGGGTCGAGGCCGTGTACCCCAGCCCGCTCACCGTGATGCTGTACGGCCCGCCGGGCTGCAGCCCCTGCAGCTGGTAGCGGCCGTCGGTGCGGGTCACGACGCGGTACTGCGTTCCGGTCTGGGTATTGGTCGCCACCACCTGGGCGCCGACCACGCCGGCGCCCTCCGCGTTGGTGACCCGCCCGGCCAGCGCCGACGTTGTAACGCCCTGCGCGCGGGCGGTGCCGGCGAATGCCAGCATCAACGCGCACAGCAGCAGGGCTGCCGTCTGCGTGACTCGTTTCATCGAGTGTCCCTCTGTGGTGATGATGATTGGGGGAGTGGCCCCGCGTACGAGGACCTGCGCCAACCTAAGGTATCAGTGTTCCGCGGGGTACGCGGCAAATGTAACGATTATGCAATTTACGGCAAGGACTTCATCCCGCCCCGATCCGTGATGTGGACGAAGAAACGGGCGGGAGCCCGCGCCCGGCAGGGGGTGCGGGCTCCCGCGCGCTCCACATGCGCCACGGCGGGCGATCAGGCCTCGTTGGTCACGTAGCGCATCACGTCGTAGCGCGTCACGATCCCCTCCAGGCGCCCGCCGCGGCGCACCAGCACCGCGGGGTTCTTGGAAAGGAGGCGGGTGACGCTGGGCAGCTCCACGTGGCCGTCCACCACCGGGAGCGGCGCGTCCATCACGTGCTGCACCGACTGCTCCAGCACCGCCGTGTTCTCCAGCACCCGCCCCATCAGCGTGCTCTCGGACACGTGCCCCACGCAGTCGCCCGCCGACACCACCGGAAGCTGCGACACGTTGTGGCTGGTGATGAAGGCCAGCGCCTGCCGCACCGGCGTCTCGGGCGCCACCGAGATGAGCTGCGGCGGAGCCCCCGCGCTCTTCCCGCGCACCACGTCTTCCGCCGAGACGCGCGCCGGGTCCATCATCCGGTTCTCGCGCATCCAGTCGTCGCTGTACACCTTGCTCAGGTAGCGCTCGCCGGTGTCGCAGAGGACGAAGACCACGCAGGCGTCCGGATCGTCCACCTCCTGGGCCACCTGCAGCGCCACGTGGGCGATGAGGCCCGACGATCCGCCGGCGAACAGTCCCTCCTCGCGCGTGAGCCGCCGGGCGAGGGAGAGCGCGGTGCGGTCGTCCACCGTGCGCCACTCGTCGACCACCGACATGTCCAGCGTGCCGGGGATCTTGTCCTGCCCGATCCCCTCCACCTTGAAGGGCGCGGCCTCGCCCTTTTCCCCCGTGTCGAAGTAGCGCTTCAGGATGGAGCCCTCGGGGTCGCCGCCCACGATGCGGACCGCGGGGTTGCGCTCCTTCAGGAACCGGCCCACGCCGGTGAGGTTCCCCCCCGTCCCCGCGGCGGAAACGAAGTGCGTCACCCGGCCGCCGGTCTGCTCCCAGATCTCCGGGCCGGTGGTGCGGTAGTGCGCCTCGGGGTTGGCCTGGTTGTAGAACTGGTCGGCCAGGATCGCGTTGGGCGTCTCCTCGGCGATGCGCTTCGCCAGGTTCACGTAGTTGTCGGGGTGGTCGGGGGCGAGCGCGGCGGAGGTGACGATCACCTCGGCGCCGAACGCCTTCAGCAGCCGCACCTTCTCCTGGCTGAACTTGTCGGAGAGGGTGAAGATGCAGCGGTACCCCTTGATCGCGGCCGCCAGGGCCAGGCCCACGCCGGTGTTCCCGCTGGTGCCTTCGACGACCGTCCCGCCGGGGAGGAGGCGGCCCTCGCGCTCGGCGGCCTCGATGATCGCCGGGCCGATACGGTCCTTCAGGCTTCCGCCGGGGTTCATGAACTCGGCCTTGGCGTACACCGGCGTGCGGATTCCCTCGGCCGTGCGGTTCAGGCGGATGAGCGGCGTCCACCCGATCGTCTGCACCACGTTGTCGTAGGGGCGCTCGTGGCGGGGACGGGTGCTGGCGAAGTCGATGGAGCTGCCTGTATCGGTCATTTCGTCTTGCTGGTGTCGGGCGCCGGCCGGGGCGGCGAGGGCGCGGCGGCCGAATCGGCCGTGTTCAGCTCGAACTGCACGGGTAGCAGGAACCAGGCGGCCACCGCCTTCCCGCCGCGCGTGGCGGGGCGGAAGCGCAGCTGCCGGCTCCCCGCCAGCGCGGCGGAGTCGAAGGCCGCGTAGCCGCTGCCGCGGTCGATGCGCGCCGTGTCGACGGTGCCGTTCTCGGAGATGAAAAGCTTCAGCGTGGTCTGCCCCTCCACCTGGGCGTCCCACAGGTCTTCCGGATACTGGAACGGCGACTCGGACACCTGCCGCGGCGGCGTCTCGGGAACGGGCCCCCGCTCGCAGCCGGCGAGCAGCAGTCCGGCGGCGAGAAGCGCGTGCGTGCGGTTCGGTCGCGTCATCGTCCCGTTCTCGAAGTGATCTTCCGCCCCCGCGCCGGCGTGGCGCGAACGAGCCGCCGTCTCTTCATGCGCGGTGAAGTCCGCGAAGGCGGACTGCGTGCCGTTGTAGCCGCGACTTCAGTCGCATCGTCGCGGATCCCATCTTCGCGAATCGAATCGTCGCAAACCGCGTCTCGCGGATCGCGATTTCGCGGGTCCGATCTTCATCCCCATCTCCATCTTCCTGAACGAACTTCAGGGGGATGGGGATGCCGCTCAGCCCCGCGCCTTCTCGCTCAGCTCCGCCAGCAGGTTCAGCGCCTGCAGCGGCGTCAGGCGGTTCACGTCCACGCCGCGGAGCTTCTCCACCGCCGGATGCACGGGTGGCCCGAAGAGGCCGAGCTGCAGCTCCGGCTCGTGGCGCGGCTGCGGCGGCGCGGGGGCGGCGGCGGTCTCCAGCTCGCGCAGGATCTCCCGCGCGCGGGCGACGACCGATTCCGGCAGCCCCGCCAGCCGCGCCACCTCCACGCCGTAGCTGCGGTCCGCGCCGCCGGGAACCAGTCGGCGGAGGAAGACGATGTCGTCGCCCACCTCGCGCACGGCGACGGAGAAGTTTACCACGCCCGGCAACCGGTTGGAAAGCCGCGTCATCTCGTGGTAGTGCGTGGCGAAGATCGTCTTGGCCCCCACCGCCTCGTGCAGGTGCTCGGTGGTGGCGGTGGCCACCGAGAGCCCGTCCCACGTGGAGGTGCCGCGGCCGATCTCGTCCAGCAGCACCAGCGACCGGGCGGTGGCGCCATGCAGGATCGCCGCCGTCTCGTTCATCTCCACCATGAAGGTGCTCTGCCCGCGGACGAGATTGTCCGACGCGCCCACGCGGGTGAAGATGCGGTCCACGATGCCCACGCGGGCGTAGCGCGCGGGAACGAAGGCGCCGACCTGCGCCAGGAGGACGATGAGCCCCACCTGGCGGAGGACGGTGGACTTGCCCGCCATGTTGGGCCCGGTGAGGATCATCACCCGCGCGTCCTGGTCCAGCCGCACGTCGTTGGGGATGAAGTCCTCGCGCGGCATCATCGTCTCCACGACCGGGTGCCGGCCGCCGCGCACCTCCAGCGTGAAGCCGCCGTCCACCTCCGGGCGCACGAAGTCGCGCCGCACGGCCACCTCGGCCAGCGCGGCCAGCACGTCCACCGTCGCCACGCGCTCGGCGACGGCCTGGATGCGCGGGACCTCGGCCGCCGCGGCCTCGCGCAGCTCCGCGAAGAGCCGGGCCTCGAGCGCGACGATCTTCTCCTCGGCGCCCAGGACCTTTTCCTCCCACTCCTTCAGCTCGGGGGTGAAGTAGCGCTCCGCGTTGGCCAGCGTCTGCTTGCGCATGTAGTCGGCGGGCACGCGCTCGGCGTTCATGCGCGTGACCTCCAGGTAGTACCCGAAGACGCGGTTGAAGCCCACCTTCAGCGTGTTGATCCCCGTCCGCTCGCGCTCGCGCGCCTGCAGCCGGGCGATGAAGTCCACCGCGCCGTCGCGCACCTCGCGCAGCTCGTCCAGCTCGACGTGGCACCCCGGGCGCACCACCCCGCCGTCGGCCACGGAAACGGGCGTGTCGGCGGCGACGGTGCACTCGATGCGCTCGCGCACCTCGTCCAGCGGGTCCAGCCCGTCCAGCAGCGCGCGCAGCATCGGCGCCTTCGCCTCGCCCAGCGCGTCGCGGACAAGGGGGATGCGGCCCAGCGAGGCGGCCAGCGCCAGCATCTCGCGCGGGTTGGCGCGCCCCGAGCCCACCTTCACCGCCAGCCGCTCCAGGTCGCGCACCTCGCCCAGCGCGTCGCGCACCCCGCGGCGCATGGCCTCGGAGCCCACCAGCTCGCCGACCGCGTCCAGCCGCGCGCCGATCGCCGCCACGTCCACCAGCGGCGCCAGCAGCCAGCGGCGCAGGAGGCGGCCGCCCATGGGCGTCTGCGCCTCGTCCAGCACGCTCAGCAGCGTCCCCTGCGTCCCCGCGCCGCGCAGCGTCTCCACGAGCTCCAGGTTCCGCCGCGTCATCTCGTCCAGCACCATCACGTGCCCCGGCCGCTCGATGCGCGGCGCGCGCAGGCCGCCGAAGCCGGCGGGCTGCACCTCGGCCAGGTAGGCGACCAGCGCGCCGCAGGCGGCCACCAGCGGCTCGTCGCCCGGCTCGAAGCCGTAGCCGGCCAGGTTGGCCACGCGGAAGTGGCGCCCCAGCTCCTCGGCGGCGGCGCGCGCGTCGAACAGCCAGTCGGGGCGGTAGGTCCGCGTCACCCCCGCCGCTCCGGGGATGGGAAAGAGCTCCCAGGTGCGCGGCAGCAGGATCTCGGCGGGCTGGAAGACGCCGAGCGCGTCCGGCAGCTCCTCCCACGCCAGCCGCCGCACGCTCATCTCCCCCGTCGTCAGATCGCCCAGCGCCAGCCCCACGCTTCCCTCCCCCGCCGCGTCGCCCGCGATCGCCGCCAGGAAGTTGTTGCGGCGCGCGTCCAGCAGGCTGTCGGAGAAGACGGCGCCGGGCGTCACCATCTCCGTCACCGCGCGGCGGACCAGGCCCTTGGCCAGCGCCGGGTCCTCCACCTGGTCGCAGATGGCCACGCGGCGCCCGGCGGCCACCAGGCGGCGGAGGTACGTCTCCAGCGCGTGCGCGGGGATGCCGGCCAGCGGCGCCTTGCTCCCCCCGTTGTTGCGCGAGGTGAGCGTCAGGTCCAGGAGCTTCGAGCCCTCGACCGCGTCTTCGTTGAAAAGCTCGTAGAAGTCGCCGACGCGGAAGAAGACGAGCGCGTCCGGGTGGCGCGCCTTCACCTCGCGCCACTGCAGCATCAGCGGTGTGTCTTCGGACGCCATCGGGCGGGGCCGGGGGAGCGCGCCGGAAACCGGCGCCGGGGACTGCGAACGCTCGCGGGAAGTGGCCGGAATCTACGCACCCGCCAGCACTACGGCAACGGGTCTGGAGACGGGGAGATACGCGGAGTGCACATCCGCCGTCTCGGGCGCGGAGCTGCCGGGACGCGAGGCCGCGGATCATCGGCAAGATGGAGATGGAGACGGGAAGCTTGCCCATTCCTCACGTCTCGCGCCAGAATCCCCCACTCCCGCGATGCACACCGGCACCGCGAGAGCGTCGCGATTCCACGACAGGAGGATGCATGGCCAAGCTCACCCTGCACGTCGAGCAGCTGGAAGTCGAGTCGTTCGAGACGGCGCATGAGGTTCCCGCGCGAGGCACCATCCACGCCCACGCCACCGACGCGGACGCCACCTGCGCCGGGCACTACACCTGCGACGACACCTGCGCGCAGACCTGCGGCATCCCCGCGTCGTGCCAGCTCGTCAACTCCTACTGCGGCACCTACGCCGAGGTGGGCTGCCCCGCCTCGTACTACAACTGCACGGTAGGGACGGACGAGCACTCCATCTGCTCGTAACCGCACCGAACGGCCGGAGCCCGCGTCGCGATCGTGCGGCGCGGGCTCCATTTCTCCGATTTCCCGTCATGCCAGCCGGCGCTACGCCGCGCGGCCCTCGCGCTGCGGGCGGATGGCCCAGAGGCGGAGGAGCAGCTCCTCCATCGCCTGGCGGTCGCTCATCGACGCGGACTTGAGCAGGCGGTCGGTGCGCAGCAGCTCGCCGAGTGCGGCGTCCACCTCCGGCAGCGTCCACTTCCGCGCCACGGGAACGATGCGGCGCGCCATCCACCGCTGGAACGGCTTCAGCTCGCGCTCCAGCGCCGACTGGCCGCCGGCGCACACGATCCCCACCTTCAGCAGCTGCCCGCCCATCCCGATCACCAGCCCCACCCCGTTCTCCCCCTGCTCCAGCAGCACGGGAAGCGCCTCCAGCGCCTCGCGGAAGCGGCGCTCCGACACCAGGTCGAACCAGGCCCAGCGGTCCTGCCGGGGGATCGAACCCCCCACCGCCTTCACGTCGTCCAGCGTGATCCGCTTCCGGTCCACGGCGTAGGCGGCCAGCTTCTTCAGCTCGCTGGTCAGCATCCCCAGCTCCACCCCCATGGCCGAGACGATGGCGCGCGCGGCGTCGGCGTCCAGCTCCAGGCCGTGCGCCTGGCGCGCCTCCTCCATCAGCCACCCCGGCGCGTCGTCCGCCGCCAGCGGGTTGAACTCTACGGAGACGGCGGCCTTCTTCAGCTCGTCGTAGAACTTCGCCTTCGATCCCGACGGGATCGAGGCGGAGACCACCAGCACCAGCCCCGGCTCGGGCGACTTCGCGGTGGCCTCGACCACCTCGCGCGCCTTCTGCCCCAGCCCCTGCGCGTCGCGGAGGACGACCACGCGGTGCTCGGCCATCATCGGCGGCGTGGCGATGACCGAGGCCAGCGCCTCGCCGTCCACGTCGCTCCCGCGCAGCTGGTCGAAGTTGAAGTCGCGCGTGGCCTCGTCCAGGTACGCCGAGACCACGCGGCTGACGGCCTCCTCGCGGAAGAAGTCCTCGTCGCCGTGGAAGAAGAACGCACCCCCCGCGGCACGGTCGCGGAGAGTGCGCTGTAGCTGGTCGTAGGAGATCTGCGGCACGCGCGGATCGTCGTGGAGTCGGGTGGTTACGGCTGGACGGCGCCCTGCGCGTCCGCCGGAGAGTACGAGGCGAGCTGCCCCACCAGCGGCCCCTGCGACTGGAAGACCACGTCGTGGTACGGCATCTCCCGCACGCTCACGCCGATCTGCGCCAGGCGCGAGGTCAGGCTGGTGGCCTCCTGGTGCTGCGGGCCCGCCATCAGCCGGCGGAAGAACGACCCGTCGCGGCGCGGCGCCTCGACGGCCACCGCGGGGAGGCGGCCCACGTGCGGGCGCGGGTGCATCAGCGGCACCCACGCGACCGCCGCGATCAGCGCGGCGATGGCCAGCGTTCCCGCCGCCTGCGCGGGCGAGGCCAGGCGCCGCGCGCGGCGCTCCTCCTCCTCGGCGGCGTACAGGCGCCAGCGCAGGCGGTCGGCGAAGTCGTCCGACACCTCCAGCTCCGGCAGACCGCGCAGCACGTCGGTGCCGCGGCGCACCACGCGATCGTAGTCCGCGCAGTGCGGGCACTCGTCGGCGTGCGCCTCCATCTCGTCCCGCTGGGCCACGGTCATGTCGTGGTCCAGGTAGTCCGAGTAGCGCGCGAGATAGGTTTCGCAGTCGATCATGGTTCGCCCCGCTGGGTTCGCCGCCTGCCGCTCGTGAACCGGCAACGCAGCGTTGTACGCGCGGTGCCCCCGGGAGTTCCAGCGACATTAGGGGAAGATGAAAACGGCAGGGGACAGGGGGACAGGGGACAGCATCTGAGCTTGCCTCAAGAAGATGTCTCCGCCCCGCCACGATATAGGGCAGCAGTCCCGGAGGGACTTCGTGCTGTTGTTGCCCGGGAATTCCATTCCCGGTCACCAGGGCTGGTGCCTGAGCGAGTCATCTTCTTCCACAAGAGAAAGGGCGGGCCGCCGATCCATCGGCGGCCCGCCCCCTCGTTGTCGCTCGGACGAAGTTCAGCGTCGCTGGCGCATCTCCCTGAGGATGTGATCAGTCCAGGACCGGGGCGATGATCCGCGCGAACGAGTTGCGGGCGCGGTTCAGGCGGCTCTTCACGGTGCCCAGGTTGGTGTCGGTGATCTCGGCGATCTCCTCGTACGTCTTCCCCTCCATCTCACGCAGGATGAACACCGTGCGGTGATGCTCGGGAAGCTGGTCCACCGCGGCGTCCACCTGCGCCTTCAGCGCGCGCTTGCGGAACAGGTCGTCGGGGCGGTAGGTGTTGTCCTCCCACTCCAGCGGGCGCTGGTCCTCGGTGCGGTTCTTCAGGATCGTCTGGAACAGCACCAGCGGGTTGCGCGAGCGGTTGCGCAGCTCGTTCTTGGCCAGGTTGCTGGCGATGGTGTACGCCCAGGTCGAGAACTTCTTCGTCTGGTCGAAGCGGTGCAGGTGCCGGTACACCCGGATGAACGTCTCCTGCACCAGGTCTTCGGCGCGCTCGCGGTCGCCCGTGGTGCGGTAGACGAAGTTCAGCAGCCGGTTCTGGTAGCGCTCCACCAGCTCGTCGAACGCGCGCCGGTTCCCCGCCAGGAAAGCCGCCACCACGCCGCTGTCGTCCAGCGACTTGAGGGTGCTTCGCTGCGGTGGCGCCTGGCTGTGGGTCAGGACTTCGAACATGGAACCCCCTTCGTGAGGAACCGCTGTGTGGGCAGGCTTCGGGAGGATGGAGAGGGCACGGGACGTACCCGGTGGCCGCGACCGCCGAAACCCTGAATCTGCCTCGATTTTTTCCGCCGCGCCCGATCCGCGCCGCCCCGTCCTTGTCCACCGTGGGGGACGGGGTGCGTCGTCCCGCGACACATCGCCCGCGGCCGTGCCGGTAGAACGCGCCTCCCGCCGGGCGTCTGACGCCGCTACATCCCGAACACGAACCCGGCGGCGTACAGCAGGGTGCAGATCGTCTTCCCGTCGGTGATCTCGCCGCGCCGCACCATCTCCAGCGCGCGGGAGAGCGGCATCGGCACCAGCTCCACGAACTCGTCTGGATCGTACGAGGTCTGGCCCCCGGAAAGATTCGTGGCCACGTACAGCCGGATCTGCTCGTCGGTGAACCCCGGCGTGGTCCAGATGGTGGTCAGGAACCGCAGCTCGCCGGCGACGAGGCCCGTCTCCTCCAGCAGCTCGCGCCGCGCGCATTCGTCCCACGGCTCGCCGGGGCGGGCGGGGCGCCCGGCGGGAACCTCGTACAGCCAGCCGCCGGTGGCGTAGCGGTACTGCCGGATCAGCATCACCTGCGGGTCGGGCCCGCCGGGGTCGCTCAGCACCGGGAGCACCGCGCTGGCGCCGGAGTGGCGCACCATCTCCAGCTCGCCCGTCGACCCGTCCGGAAAGCGGACCGTGTCGATCCCCAGGTCCACCACCGGCCCCCTGTGCACCGGCCGGCGCGAGACCAGTCCCGCCCCGGCCGGGCTCTGCGTGTCGCTCATGTCACCTTGTGGAAAGAAGATGCGCGCCGGACCGCCCCCGTTCAACCCGTTCGAACGCTCGTTAACTCAACCCTAATCGCCCCGATCATGTGCGGATGACTCACGCGGAGACGCGGAGACGCGGGGATGCAGGCAAGCTCCTCCGCGCCTCCGCGTCTCCGCGTGAGATCCAGCCGCGCGTGGGGATCGCGCGGCGGGCTACGCCTCCAGCTCCTCCATGCTCCCCATCTCCACCGGCCCCACGTCCAGCGCCTCCAGCTCGCCGCGGATCTTCTCCGCGTCGCCCGCGATGATGACGGCGGCGCGCTCGGGCCACAGGCGGCGCTGCGCCGCGTCCTGCACGTCGGCGGCGGTAACGGAGAGCAGCCCGTCGCGGTAGTGCTGGTAGTAGTCGTCCGGCAGCCCGTAGGTGGCGATGGTGCTCAGCTTTCCGGCCAGCCCGTCGGTCGTCTGCAGGCCGATGGGAAAGACCCCCGCCAGGAAGTTGCGTGCGTCCTCCAGCTCCGCGCCGGTGACGGGCGACTCGCGCAGCTCCCGCAGCTCGCGCAGCATCTCGCTCACCGAGTGCGCCGTCACCTCGGTCTGCACCGCGGTCGACATGCTGAACAGCCCCGGCCGCCGCCGCGACGCGAACGAGGAGGATGCGCCGTAGGTGTAGCCCAGCCGCTCGCGCAGGTTCAGGTTCATCCGCGACGAGAAGGTGCCGCCCAGGATGGAGTTCAGCACCATCACCGCGAAGTAGTCCGGCGCCGTGCGCTCGATCCCCACGTGGCCGACGCGGATCTCGCTCTGCACCGAGCCGGGGCGGTCGAAGACGACGATGGTGGTGCGGTCCAGCCGCGGCCGCACCTCGGCCGCGGGCACCGGCTCCGCCCGGCCCTCCCAGTCGCCGAACCAGCGCTCGGCCAGCGCCTGGATCTCGTCCACCGAGGCGTCGCCCGCCGCGACCAGCGTGGCGGCGGAGGGGCGATAGCGGCGGGCGTGGAAGGCCACCACGTCGTCGCGCCCCAGCCCCTCCACGGTGCGCGCCAAGCCGCCCAGCGACCGCGCGAACGCCAGCCCCGGCGCGAAGATCCACCGCCCCTCGGCCTCGTCCACCAGCGTGGACGGCGTGCCGCGGCGCTGCTGGATGGTGGTCAGCCGCTCGTCGCGCACCCGCTCCACCTCGCGCTCCGGGAACGTCGGCCGGCGCAGCAGGTCGGCGGTCAGCTCGAACCCCGCGTCCAGCCGCCCGCGCAGGCAGGTGAAGCCCACCTGGCCGGTGTCCCACGACACCCCCGCGTCCAGCGAAAGCCCGAGCCCGTCCACCCGCTCGGCGATCGCGTCGGCGTCCATCCCGCCCGCCCCGCTCTCCAGCAGCGCGCTGGTGATGGGCGCGATCCCCGCGAGCTCCGGCGGCTCGGCCAGCCCGCCCGCGTCCAGCACCATGTCCACCGTGACCACGGGAAAGTTGCGGATCTCCGCCACCAGCAGCGACATCCCGTTGGCCAGCCGGCGCCGGTGCACGCCGGGAAAGCGGTACGGGCGCAGCGGCCCGCGCGGGGGCACGGCGCCGCGGTCCAGCGCGCCCGTCGCCGCGCCGCCCTCGCTCCACGCGCTCACGACGCCACCTCCGCGGCGTCGCCGGGCTCGTAGGTGAGAACCACCAGGTTGTCGTCGCCCAGGTACTCGCGGGCGAAGCGGCGCACGTCCTCCGCCGTCACCGCGCGATAGCGGTCCAGCTCGGTGTTGATCAATCCCGGATCGTCGAAGAAGGTGGTCAGCTGCGAAAGCTGGTCGGCGCGCTCGCTCACCTTCTGCAGGTCGAACACGTGGCGCGCCTCGATCCCCGTCACCGCCCGCTCCACCTCGGCCGCGTCGATCTCGCCGTCGGCCAGCCGCCGCACCTCGTCGCGCATCGCGCGCTCCAGCACCGCGGGGTCGTCGCCGGCGGGCACGTTGCCGCGGGCGATCAGCGCGCTGGCACCGGTGACGACGGGGAGGAGGAAGGCCGCCACCCCGCGCGCCAGCCGCCGCTCGCGGATGAGCGAGCGGTACATCCGCGCCGACTTGCCGCCGGCCAGCAGCTCGGTGGCCACGTCGCCCACGTAGTAGTCGTCCGCGCCGTAGACGGGGATGCGCCAGGCCAGGTACACCCGCGGCAGCGGCACCCCGCCGCGACGCGTCTCGCGCACCTCGCGCCCCAGCTTCAGCGGCTCCACCACCGTGCGCCCGGGGATGGGCGGGATGTCGGGGCCGCGCGGGATGGGGCCGAAATAGCGCTCGATCAGCCGCTTCGCCTCGTCGCGGTCGAAGTCGCCGCACAGCGTGAGCACGCCGTTGTTGGGCGCATAGTAGGTGCGGAAGAAGTCGCGGACGTCGTCCAGGCTGGCGGCGTCCAGGTCGTCCATGCTGCCGATCACCGAGTGGTGGTACGGGTGGTCGGGCGGGTACACCAGCATCTGCAGCCGCTCGTCCCAGTCGCCGTAGGGCTGGTTGTCCACGCGCTGGCGGCGCTCGTTCTTCACCACGTCGCGCTGGTTGTCGAGCTTCTCCTGCGTCAGCGCGGGCACGAACCACCCCAGCCGGTCGCTCTCCAGCCACAGGATCAGCTCCAGCCGGTCCGACGGCACCGTCTCGTAGTAGTTCGTGCGGTCCAGCCAGGTCGACGCGTTCAGCGACCCGCCCACCCGCTCCACGTGGGCGATGTGGCCGGTGTCCGGCACGTTCACGGTGCCCTGGAACATCATGTGCTCGAACAGGTGCGCCAGCCCGGTGTGGCCGGGACGCTCGTTCCGGCTTCCCACGTTGTACCAGAGGTTCAGCGCGACCACGGGCGTGGTGTGGTCCTCGCTGAGCACCACCTTCATGCCGTTGTCCAGCTGGTATCGTTCGATCGGGATCTGCATTCCGTCCGTGCTCTCGGTTCGCGGTAGGACCACGATGGAACTGCATTGTCGGACCGGGCTGCGCGAGCCCGCGAAACCCTCCCCCCGCGGCTGGGGCCGCGTACCCCCTCCCGATAACGGGCCCCGATAACGGGAGGGGGTAACTTCGATAGCGGCGCGCGGTGGGTGGCGCACTCTTCGGCGGTGGCGGGAGGCGTGGCCCTCTCCCGCATCCCTGCGGCTCGGAGCACTCCCCCGCGATCAGTTCTCCCCTCGCCCGCGGAACCGCGGAGGAGCCGGAAGAGGGGGATCAGCCTGGCGGGGCGGATGCTGGTTCGCAGCGACAATGCAGCCCAGCAGTCCCGAAGGGACTTTGTGCTGTTGTTGCCGTGAATTCATTCGCCTTCCCGAGCGCCCCCGTCCCCCTACACCAGCCCCAGCAGCGCGAACGGCAGCCCGATGCTCTCGCGCAGCAGGAACTTCCGCTCCTCCGCCGGGTTGCGCGAGATCGGGCTGCTCTCGGTGGGCGACGTATACCCCTTCACCCCCATCTGCCTGGCCAGCAGCTTCAGGCGCAGCATGTGGAAGGGGTCGCTCACCAGCACCGCCGTGTGCATCCCGCGCGCCTTCATCAGCTCGGACACCGCGTGCATCGACTCGCGCGTGTTCATCCCCGTCGTCTCCACCAGGATCGCGTCGCGCGGCACGCCGTGGCGCATCGCCCAGCGCCGCGAGACCACGGCCTCGCTCACCGTGTCGCCGGGCGCCTGGCCGCCGGTCATGATCAGCGTCTCCGCCTTGCCCGTGCGGTACAGCTCCACGGCGTGCTGCAGCCGCGCCTCCAGCACCGGCGACGGGTGCCCGTTGTACTGCGCCGCGCCCAGGACCACGATCGCGTCCGCCGCCCGCGCCTCGTCGCGGCGCCCGTACACGGCGATGGAGACCAGGAGCAGCGCCCAGCAGGCGACCAGGAACAGGAACAGCCGGATGGCCCCGCGCACCAGCCGCACCGGCCACGGCCCGCGCGGACGCCGCGCCCGCCGCCGGCGGGGCTCGTCGCGCTCGGGCGCCGGATCGGCCGGCGGCTGCGGGGACGGCGCGCGCTCGCCGTACGCCAGCGTGCGGTCGTCGGGCGGCGGGTCGCCGGGGCCGGGGGAGAAGAGCGGAGACAGGGGAGATCAGGCGCGCTGGTGGAGCCGCTCGCGCAGCAGCGACGGGCCCAGGTGTTCGCGAAGGAAGTCGCGCGAGGCCTCGGGGCCGGCTTCCACGGCCTCCTCCACCTCGCGGATCAGGCCGGTATCCAGCGCCTCGGCCACGGCTTCGGCCCGCGCCACCGCCGCCCAGGCCTCGTCCTCCCACCCCTCTCCCGCCGACGCCAGCGCGGAGATGAGGTGGATCTCCATGTCCTCCGTGCGCTCGGTGGACGCCTGGTGGAGCTGCTCGGCGCCCTCGTCGTGGCGGCCCGGCGTCTCCAGCAGCGCCAGCCCGTACAGCCCGCGCAGCCACGGATCGTCCAGGTGCGAGAGCGCCTCCTCCAGCTCCGTCACCCCGGCCTCCGTCTTCCCCGCCAGCAGCAGCGTCATCGCCAGCTCCGCGCGCACGGCGCCGTCCTCGGGCGCCAGGTCGCGCGCGGCGATCAGCTCGCGCTCCGCGTCCTCGAACATCCCCTCGCGCGCCAGGTACGCGCCGTACGACGAGCGCGCGAACGGAAAGTCCGGCGCGGTGATCGCCGCCAGCCGCAGCGCGCTCTCGGCCTCGGGGTCGTCGTTCATCGCCACGCCGGTTCCCGCCGCGGCCAGAACGAACGGGTCCGTGGGCTGCGCGGCCAGCGAGCGGCGGAAGAACTCGTACGCCTCGCCCTCGTCGCCCAGCCGCTCCGACGCGATCCCCAGCCAGCAGAGGAGGAGCGCGTCGGTCTCGTGGTCGGGCAGCGCGTCGAGCAGCAGCTCGCGCGCCTCCTCCCAGCGGTCCTCGGCGCCCAGCGACTCGGCCTCGGCCACCACCTCGGCGGCCGTCATCCCGCCCTCGTCCCCTGCGTCCGCGCCGGCGCCGTTCGCGGTGAAATCGTCGTTCGGGTCCATCGTCCCCCGTCTTTGGACATTCCATCTCATCCCGCCGCGCGTCGCCAGAGCAATCCCCGTGCGACCCCGTCGGGACCCGGTGAAGATACCGCCCCTCCCCCCGCCCCGCACCTGAGCGAAGCTCACCCTTTCCATCAGTACCCCACGCGAGGCAAGATCGTCGCACCAGTCCGGGAGAGCGAGTCCGCGAAGGCGGACTTCGGGCCGTTGTTGCCGCGAATTCATTCGCCTTCCTGTCCTCCAAGCCTTTTCCCCACCGTCCCCGAATCTCCAGAACAGCAAGAAGCCGCCGGACCTGTGGTCCAGCGGCTCCTCTGCCGATGCTCCTTCGATTGTCCGTCGAGCCGCGCCTCGTCTGCAGCGATCAGATCACCGCGATCGCGCGGCCGACGGTGGCGAAGGCCTCGAGCACCGCGTCGATGTGATCGTCGGTATGCGTGGCCATCAGCGAGATGCGCAGGCGGCACTGGCTCTCGGGCACCGCGGGCGGCATCACCGGGTTGGTGAACACGCCGGCGTCGAAGAGCGCCTTCCACATCACGAAGGTGTCCTCCATCTCCCCGATCACCACCGGGATGATGGGCGTCTCGCTGTGGCCGATGTCGAAGCCGAGCGACTTCAGCCCCTCCTGCATCCGGTGCGTGAGCCGCCACAGGTTGTCGCGGCGCTCCGGCTCGCGCTTCATCACTTCCAGCGCGGCCAGCACCGTGGCCACCGACGCCGGCGGCATGCTGGCGCTGAAGATCAGCGAACGCGCGTGGTGACGCAGGTAGTGCAGGATGACCTCGGGCCCCGCCACGAACCCGCCGATCGAGGCGAAGCTCTTGGAGAAGGTGCCCATGGTCAGCAGCACCTTGTCGCTCAGCCCGAAGTGCGCCGCCGTGCCCGCGCCGTCGGGCCCCAGCACGCCGATCGAGTGCGCGTCGTCCACCATCAGCTCGGCGCCGTACTTCTCGGTGAGCGCCACGATCGACGGCAGGTCGGCGATGTCGCCCTCCATGCTGAACACGCCGTCGGTCACCACCAGCTTGTGCGCGGTGTCGGGCACCGCCTGCAGCTGCCGCTCCAGCGCGCGCAGGTCGCCGTGCGCGTAGCGGTGCACGGTGCCGTACACCAGCGATGCGCCGTCCACGATGCTGGCGTGGTTCAGCTTGTCCAGGAAGAGGTGGTCGCCGCGGCCGACGAGGGTGGAGATGACGCCGAGGTTGGTCTGGTACCCGGTGCTGAACACCAGCGCGCTCTCGGTGCCCATCAGCTCGGCCAGCTTCTCCTCCAGCTCCACGTGCAGGTCCAGGGTGCCGTTCAGGAAGCGGCTCCCCGTGCAGCCGGTGCCGTAGCGGTACAGCGCTTCCTTCGCCCGCTCCAGCACGTAGGGGTGGTGCGTGAGCCCCATGTAGTTGTTGGAGCCCACCATGATCTTCGTCTTCCCCCCGATCACCACCTCGGTGTCGTGGCTTGCCTCGATGGGGATGAAGTACGGGTAGAACCCCGACGCCTGGACCTCACGGGCGCGCGTGTAGCGGCTGCACTTCTCGATCAGACCCATTCACTCCTCCCGGAGGCGGTGCCCTGGTGCGGGCGGGGTGAGCGCGGCACACCTGCGTGGCTCGGGACGGCCGCGGCGCGGCCGGAGTGCACGTGCGTGGGTGCCGGTAAAGCCAAGGCGATTGCTGCTGAGAACGGAGAAGAAACGCGGAAATCGGGACCGGGCCGCGAGGCGCGGGTACGGCGGCGACTCAGAATTGGCCGGGGGGTCCGTCAGGGTCGGAAGGTAGCCCAAAGCGCCGCACACGGCAAGTGCGCGCGGCGTACACCCGCATGAAACCTGGGAAAACACGGGCAGGCGCCCCCGGCGCCGGCCCAGGCCCGCCCCCGAGGCGCTCCTAACGTTTTCAGACGCATGTTGAAGATTTCTGCAAAATGGTGCAATGCCCTTCCTCTGTCAAGAAGTCCGTTCCGGACGCTCGCCCAACGCCCATCGAACGCAGGAAACCCCCGCGAGCGGTGAGCTTGCGAGGGCTTCATGTCGAAAGAAGTGCCGGGAGGGGGACTCGAACCCCCAAGGGTGGTGCCCAGCGCATTTTAAGTGCGCCGCGTTTACCGATTTCGCCATCCCGGCGGCGGAGCAAAGATAAGCGGCGCCAGCGGAGCGGTCCATCGTTACGACTGGAGGGCGCTCTCCGCCGCCTCGCGCAGGCGCCGCAGGTTCTCGGCGACCGACGCGTGGGTGTTGTACACCGCCGAGCCGGCCACGAGCGCCGTCGCGCCGGCGCGCACCACGGCGGCGGCGTTGTCGGGGCCAATGCCGCCGTCCACCTCCAGCTCCACGTCGGTCAGCCCGCGCTCGTCCAGCATCCGGCGGATCCTGGCGATCTTGGCGGTGCTGGTGGGGATGTACGACTGCCCGCCGAAGCCGGGGTTCACCGACATCACCAGCACCAGGTCCACGTACGGCAGGATCTCGCCCAGCGCCTCGGCCGGGGTGGCGGGGTTCAGCGTCACCCCCGGCTTCACCCCCAGCTCGCGGATCTGCTGCACGGTGCGGTGCAGGTGCGGGCAGGTCTCCACGTGAACGACGAGATGGTCGGCGCCGGCCCTGGCGAACGCCTCCACGTACCGCTCCGGGTGCTCGATCATCAGGTGCACGTCGATCACCCGCGAGGTCGAGCGCTTCGCCGCGGCGGCGATCAGCGGGCCGATGGTGATGTTGGGAACGAAGTGTCCATCCATCACGTCCACGTGGATCCAGTCCGCGCCGCCCTCCTCCGCCTCGCGGATCTGCTCGCCCAGCCGCGTGAAGTCCGCGGAGAGGATCGACGGAGCCAGCTTCACCTGCCTCATGACGTGGCCTCCCCCCCGCGCTCCATCACCCGGACGCCGCCCGCGCCGGCGATCACCGCCGCCGTGGCCATCCCCAGGAACAGCCCGGACTCCACGATCCCCGGGCGCAGCGCCAGCGAGCGCTCCAGCATCTCCGCGTCGGCGATGCCGCTGGCGAAGCGGCAGTCCAGGATGTGGTTGCCGCCGTCGGTCACGTACGGCGCGCCGTCCGCCCCGGTGCGCAGCACGGGCTCGCACCCCAGCCCGCGGAGGAAGTCCGGCTGCACCGGCTCGCCGAACGGGTCCACCTCCACCGGGAGCGGCGCCTTCGTCCCCAGGCGCGCGACCACCTTGGAATCATCCGCCACGATCACCAGCTGCCGGCTGGCCGCGGCCACGATCTTCTCGCGCAGCAGCGCGCCGCCCAGCCCCTTGATCAGCCGCAGCCCGGGATCCACCTCGTCGGCCCCGTCGATGGTGAGGTCGATCCGCGGCCGCTCGGCCAGCGTGGCCAGGGGGATGCCGAGAGAGCGCGCACGGCGCTCCGTGTCGACGGAGGTCGGCACGCCCACGATGCCGGCCCACTCGCCGGCCGCGCGCCGCTCCGCGATCACGTCCAGGAGGTGGCGCACGGTGGAGCCGGTGCCCAGCCCCAGCGTCATCCCGTCGCGGATCCATTCCGCCGCCCGCTCCGCCGCCTTCCGCTTCAGCGCCTCCGCGCCGCCGCCCGCCACGTCCATCGGCCTCGCCGCCGTCTCTGGGTGTGAGTCGCAGATTCCGTGTGCCGCGCCACAATGTACTTGCGGCGGGCGAGTACGAAAGTACGAGAGTACGGAAGTACGGGACCGCAGTGCGTGAGTGCGTGAGTGCGTGAGTGCGTGAGTGCGTGAGTGCGTGAGTGCGTGAGTGCGATGAGGAGCCTCATCCAACTTCCGCAGGTTTGTACTTTCGTACTCATTCCGTTGAACGCCGGAAGGGCGCCCCCCTCGCGGGGGACGCCCTTCCGTCACGTCAGGCTGTTGCGACCGCGGTTACCCGCGGACCGCGCCGGCCTTCTGCTCCACCTGGTACGGCTGGAACTCGCACCGCGACCCGACCGGGACGTAGATCACGTCCGGACGCTGGGCGTTGGCACTGGGCTCCGCGAACACCGACACACCCTGGTACGTGCCGACGCTGTTGACGTCGCCCACGTTCAGCACGCGCGGCAGGCCGTACTTCACGTAGCGGCGGCCGTTGAACGTCACCGGCTCGTTGTTGATGAACCAGGTCGCGCTCTGGGCATTCGCCTCGGCCATCGGCAGGCCGGTGGTGTCACCCGTGGCCGTGTTGTACGTGCCCGACACGGTCGTGAGCGAGCCGTTCTGCACCACGCACACCGTCACCGGAGTCGTCGTCTCCACGACCGCCGGGGGCGGCGGCGGGGGCGGCGGCGGGGGCGGCGGCGGCGGGGGCGGGGGCGGGGGCGGCGGCGGAATGATGTTGCCGAACCCGACCTTCAGCCCCAGCACCGCGTACGGCGTGAAGGCGAACTTGTCTTCCGCGTTCTGCGCGTTCTCGTTCACGTGCGCCGGCGAGTCGTAGCCGTGCACGCCGCCCTCGAGGAAGATGCCGATCCCCGGGGTGATGGGGAACACGTCGATACCGAGACCCGCGACGCCCTGGCCCACCGTGCCGATGTCACGGCTGTCGGGCACGCAGACCCCGTTGGCCAGGAACAGCGCGGTCGCCAGGCACGAGCGGTCGCCGACCGGGTCCGAGGTCAGACCGCCGCCACCCACGAACAGGTAGAGCGAGCTGAGCCACGCGTTGTTCGACGACCAGAACAGCGGCCGCCACATCAGGTCCAGGTCGTACGTCCACATGTTGTTCAGCCAGCGGTCGCTGGTGAACGTGTCGCTGTTCTGGGGCAGCTTGGTGGGGAAGTACTTCCCGTCCAGCCGCAGGCCGAAGGTGGGGCTCAGCCAGAAGGTGGCCTCGGCGCCGAACACCGGCGAGAAGCCCGGCTTGTAGCCGTTGTCACCGATGCTGAACCAGCTGCTGGTCCACGCACCGCCGCCGAAGATGCCGAGGTCGAACTGAGGCGCCGTGCGCACGGTCATGTCCTGCGCCCGCGCCTGCCCCGCCGCCCCCGCCACCACCAGCGCGGCTGCGAGCGCTGACGTTGCGAGTTTTCTCATCGCTTTCTCCTAAGGAGGGTGAAACGCACGCCCAGCCCCGCGTCCAGGGGCGAGCAGTACATCGCCACACGGCCATACAAGAAAAATGCCATGCTTTCTCCAAAATTGCACACGGGCCGCCCGCCCCGACGCCGCGCCACACCTAAGTTCGGTCCATGAAAGAACATCGAAAGTTTTCCACATTTACGGCGGAGTGAACACGGTGGTGCTATCAGGCCCCTCCTCCCCCGTCTCGATGCGAGCCCGATGCAGGAAAAGACACGCCCGTCCACGCCAGAATGGCATCGGAATGGGGCATGAATGCCTCTCCCGCCGCTGCCCGGATTCCGTGCCTTCACTGCACCACCGCAATGTGGCACCGTATTACGTCGCAGTCCAGCAGCCGGGAGCGGGAGCATCATTCCAGGCGCTCATGCGGGAAGATTCCTGAATCGGGAGGCACAGCGGTGATCCCCCAACGCTCCGCATAACGACAATGTACAGCCCGGAATATCACCGCCTCCGCACTTCCGCACTCCGGAGCAGACGACGAAAGGGCGCCCCCTCGCGGAGGCGCCCTTCCGTCACGTCAGGCGATTGCGATCAGCCGCGGACCGCGCCGGCCTTCACCTCGACCTGGTAGGGCTGGAACTCGCAGCCCGTGCGCACCGGCACGTAGATCACGTCCGGACGCGCCATGTTCGCGCCGGTCTCGGCGAACACCGGCACACCCTGGTAGGTGCCCGCGCTCGAGACCTCGGTGACACCCAGCACCCGCGGCAGCCCGTACTTCACGTAGCGGCGGCCGTTGAAGGTGACCGGCTCGTTGTTGATGTACCACGTGGCGTTGGCCGCGTAGCCCTCGGTGACCATCGGCACGCCGGTGGTGTCGCCGGTCGCCGGGTTGTACTGCGCCTGCACGTTCGTCAGCTGCCCGTTCTGCAGCACGCAGACGTTGATCGTCTGCATCTCCTGCACCGGCGGAGGCGGCGGCGGAGGAGGCGGCGGCGGGGGCGGCGGCGGCGGGGGAGGCGGCGGGGGCGGCGGCGGAATGATGTTGCCGAACCCGACCTTCAGCCCCAGCACCGCGTACGGCGTGAAGGCGAACTTGTCTTCCGCGTTCTGCGCGTTCTCGCTCACGTGCGCCGGCGAGTCGTAGCCGTGCACGCCGCCCTCGAGGAAGATGCCGATCCCCGGGGTGATGGGGAACACGTCGATGCCGAGACCCGCGACGCCCTGGCCCACCGTGCCGATGTCACGGCTGTCGGGCACGCAGACCCCGTTGGCCAGGAACAGCACGGTCGCCAGGCACGAGCGGTCGCCGACCGGGTCCGAGGTCAGACCGCCGCCGCCCAGGAACAGGTAGAGCGAGCTGAGCCACGCGTTGTTCGACGACCAGAACAGCGGCCGCCACATCAGGTCCAGGTCGTACGTCCACATGTTGTTCAGCCAGCGGTCGCTGGTGAACGTGTCGCTGTTCTGCGGCAGCTTGGTGGGGAAGTACTTCCCGTCCAGCCGGAGCCCGAAGGTGGGGCTCAGCCAGAAGGTGGCCTCGGCGCCGAACACCGGCGAGAAGCCCGGCTTGTACCCGTTGTCGCCGATGGTGAACCAGCTGCTGGTCCACGCACCGCCGCCGAAGATGCCGATGTCGAACTGGGGCGCGGTGCGCACGGTCATGTCTCCCATGTCCTGCGCGCGCGCATGCCCCGCCGCCGACGCCAGCATCACGGCCGCAAGGGCGGATGTGAGCGTTCGTTTCATGAGTCCTCTCCGAACCAGGTGATTGGGCCCCTTTTCCGTCGCGTTGCGCACGGGGTGCCCGCCAACACACGTTCCCGACCACACACAGCACACCTGCTTCCGGGGAGCCTGCCGAAACCCGGCCTCCCCCTCCCGTCACGGCTCGTGCGGCGCACCTCCTCTCGCGTTTCGGCGCCCGTTCAGGGGGCGCGGGTGGACAGGGCGTTCAGCACGGCTCCCAGCACGCCTCCGTAAACCGCGTATCCGGCGATCAGCGCCACCGGCGTGGCCTGCCCCCACTCGAACCCCAGGTGCCCGGGCGCGGGAACGCGGCCCATGCGCACGCAGCGGCTGGCCTTGGCCAGCCAGGGAAGCGCGGCGGCCAGCAGGGCGCCGAACACTCCCCCGATCCCCACGCCGGTGCCCCAACCGGGGCCGCCCACGGCACGCAGCACGGCCACGAAGAGCGCGGCCAGCAGCGTGGCGTGGAGCGCCAGGAACAGCCCGAAGCCGAGGGTCTCGGCCATGGGCAGGCGAGGGTCGTCGTAGAAGAGGCAGCCGAGCTGGCCAGTGGCACTGAGCCGGGTAAGACCAAGAGTGCGGAACAGCCACAGGACGGACGCCGCGAGCACGCCCGCGACGAATCCCGACCACACGATGCCCCCCCACGTGCCCCCCATGCCCCTCCATCGGCCGGCGTGCGGGAGGACGCTTCTCCCGCGCCGGTGCGGCCCGTTCGCCGTGCGCGCCCGCGGTTCCGTTGGTGCGATACTCCGTTAGGAATATGCAGTTTCGGTGCCGAACGCCAGAATCACGTTGCGCAAGATAGCGACGCGCGAAGGGTTTCGCACGTCACCCCCAACCCTGCCGGCGCCCCGCCGCGTCAGCGGAGCGCCTCCGTCGGTCCTCAGGCGGCGGTCTGCGCCGCCACTTCGGCGCTTTCCAGCGGCGGCAGCTCGCTGTCGGCCACGTGGCGCAGGGCGCGGTTGAACACCACGTCCGACACGCCCTCGGGAACCGACATGATCTCCAGGTACAGGTCCACCGCTTCGTGCAGCGGCACCTCGGCCGAGAGCGAGCGCGCGAACTCCAGCGCGTTGGCCACGTGCTGCTCGAAGAGGTCGTCCTCGGCGCGGGCGGCGGCCAGGTTGATGCGGTGCCGCAGGTCGTCCTGCACGCGGCCGCGGATGCGGCGGCGCACGCGCGAGAACACCTGCTCGAAGCGCCCGCCGTCGTCCGTGCCCGGGCGCCGCGCGTCCTCGCGGTCGGCGGCGTCGTCTTCCATCAGCGTGACTTCGTCACCGCCCTGCAATACGCCGCGGCGCCCCAGCTCGGCGAAGGCGCGGCTTCCCACGTTGCGCGCCTGCTCGGGGTTCAGCCGCAGGATGCGGGCGTAGATGTCGAGCGCGGCGTCGAACGGGACCTGTCCATTCACCAGCTCCACGAGGGCGAGCACGTGGCGGACGTGGGTGTCGAGCAGCTTTTCCTGCGCCACCGCGGTCGCAAGGTCGGTCTGCCGCTGCATCGCGCGCGACGTGTTCCGGGTGAGGGCCACGGTAAAGTCCTCCGAACGTTGGGGTGCGCGGCCGGATGTTTCCGGTTCTCGGCGGGTGCGCACATCCCCGCCGCCGGGCGGTGCGGGGAGCAAGTTCCATTCCCGGCACGGCAGCACGCACGCGCCGTGCGGGCGGTTTGCGGACCGGGATCGATCAGCGGCGCATCTCCATCTCCACACCGGAGTTGGAGATTTCCCGCCAGCGATGGCGCGGCGGTGAATCAGGGATCAGAAAAAGATGGGCTCACGCGGAGAAGCGGAGGAGCAGAGAGCGTCCTCCCTTGCTCTGCTTCCCTGCGCGCAACAGGTCCTTCGCGGGTAGGGGATCAGGGGTGGAATCGGGAAGCCCGAGATCGGGGGCGATGAGTGCGAGCGTCGCCATCGGAGGCCATTCCGCGGGCGCCGCGGGGGACATCGCGGGGGATGCGGGGTGGACGCGAAAGCATCTCGCAGCGCTCTCCGTGATTCGCCTACCTTATTGATACGAAACCACTTGGCATCTCCCGGGTCCCGATCTTCTCCGCATGGTTCCCTGGCGGGCGCGGGACTTGAATCTCGCCTCCGGCACGCGCAAACACCTGGCGATGGGCCGGGAGTGCGCGGTCGGTCCGCGCGCGGGTGTGCGGGCCCCCATCCCGAGTTTCCGGAGACGTACCCATGCGACGTTCCCTCTCCCTGTTCGCGCTGCTGGTGCCCGTGGCGCTGCTGTCCGGCTGCGACAGCAGCACCTTCAACGACAACCGGCTGGGCTGCGACCGCGTGCACAGCTTCTCGCTGGGCAACAGCGCCAGCGGCACCCTGGATCCGGGCGACTGCCAGCTCACCGACGGAAGCGCGGTGGAGTTCTACCGCTTCCGCGTCAGCAGCTTCCGGACGGTGTTCGCCTCCGTGACCTCGAACACGATCGATCCGTACGTGGAGATCCTGGACGAGTTCGGGAACGTGATCGCGGAGGAGGACAATGGCGGCACCGGCTTCTCCGAGCTGGCGGCGGACCTTTCGTCGGGGACGTACTACCTGGCGGTCACCAGCTTCCAGTCGGGCGACTACGGCGACTACTTCCTGGAGACGGACTCCCAGTAGCCACGATCCCAAGTAGCCACGCCCGCAGGAATGCGGCGGAGCCGGCAGAGGAAGATTCCTCCGCCGGCTCCGTTGTTTTTTGGAATTGATACCGATTTCGAGGATCGGCTGTGCATTTCCTCAGCGAACGTGCGGCACCGGCTATAGATCCTTCGGCCTGCAAATACCTGTGCAGATTCAGCTTGCACTGTGGCCGGCCTCAGGATGACGTCTCCCTAGTCTTGAGC